>NZ_JACVUD010000035.1:0-36660 GCF_016624905.1 Stenotrophomonas sp. S49
GTGGCAGCCTTAACAAAATCGCCGCCGCGCGCGGGGCAGGGCCGGGCGCTACCCCTGCGTGCCTTCCGGTAGCGCCGGGCCCTGCCCGGCGGCGTGACCGGTCAGGCCTTCCTGCGTTCGGCGATGTACGCCTGGATCTGCTGTTCCAGCACCGGCAGCGGCACCGAACCCTGCTTCAGCACGGCATCGTGGAAGCCCTTGATGTCGAACTTGTCGCCCAGTTCCTTCTCGGCCTGGGCGCGCAGGCGCACGATGGCGATCTCACCCAGCTTGTAGCTCAGTGCCTGGCCCGGCCAGGAAATGTAGCGATCCACTTCGGTGGTCACTTCGTGCTCGCTCAGCGCGGTGTGGTCGCGCAGGTAGGCCAGCGCCTGGTCGCGCGTCCAGCCCTTGCTGTGCACGCCGGTGTCGATCACCAGACGCGCGGCGCGCCACATTTCGTAGGTCAGGCGCCCGAAATCCTCGTAGGGGGTCTCGTAGATGCCCATTTCTACGCCCAGCTTCTCGCAGTACAGCGCCCAGCCTTCGCCGTAGGCCGAGATGTAGGCATTGCGGCGGAACTCGGGCTGTTCGCCCTGCTCGGCCGCCAGCGCGCCCTGCAGGGCGTGGCCCGGGTCGGATTCGTGCAGGGTGAGCGCGGGCAGGTTGTACAGCGGGCGCGACGGCAGATCGTAGGTGTTCACCCAGTAGGTGCCCATGCCACCGCGACCCGCGGTCCAGAACGGGGCGATATCCGGCGGCACCGGCACGATGGTGAAGCGGGCGCGCGGCAGGGTCATGAACTTGCCGATCTGGCCGTCGGCACGCTTGGAAATCCACGCAGCGCGCGACAGCAGCTCTTCCGGGGTCTTGGCGTAGAACTGCGGGTCGGTACGCAGGAAGGTGAGGAAGTCGGCGAAGCTGCCCTTGAACTCCACCTGCTTGATGATGGCGTTCATTTCCTGCTGGATGCGGGCCACTTCTTCCAGGCCGATCCGGTGGATCTGGTCGGGCGACAGATCCAGCGTGGTGTACTCGTGGATCTGCTGCTTGTAGTACGCCCTGCCGCCCGGCATCGCTTCGGCGGCCAGGGTGGTGCGGGCCTGCGGCACGTATTCGTTCACGAAGAAGGTGCGCAGCTGCTGGAACGCCGGTACGACCTTGCCGCCGATCGCCGCCACCGCCTGCTCGCGCAGCGCGGCCTGTTCGGCGGCCGGAATGCTGTTGGGCAGTTTCTTGAACGGTGCGTACAGCGGCGACTGGGTCGGGTCCTTCAGTTCGGCCACGGTGGCGATGGACACTTCGCGGCCATCAAGCACCGCGCGCGGCACGCTGAAGCCGCGCTTCAGGCCGGCGCGCATGTTGTCGGTCTGCTGGCCGAAGTAGCGCGGCACATCGTTCAGGCGGGCAATGTAATTGCGGTAGTCCTGCGCGGTCTTCATCTCGCGCCGGGCCATGAAGGACAGGTTGGACCAGAACGAGGAATCGGAATTGAACGGCATTTCGTAGCCGCGCAGGCGGGTTTCCTCGGCCAGGTTGAACACCTGGTCGCGATAGATCGCGTAGTTCACCTGGTTGGCCGCACTGAGCGTGGCCGGGTCGATCTTCTTCAGCTCGGCCAGGGTCTGGTCCCAGACCTTCAGCCGGCCCTGCTGGGCGGCGGCGCTGACATCGGGCAGGCGGGTGGCATTGGCCGGTGCATCGCCGTCTTCGCTGGCTTCACCACCGCCGTCCTGGCGCCACTTCCATTCTTTCTCGTAGATCGCGCGGAACGCCGCGTCGGCGGGCGATTCGGCGGCCATGCTGGCCGGTGCGGCGGCAGCGGGCGGCGCGGCCAGGGCAACGGCCGGCGAGGCCAGGGCGATCAGCAGGGCAACGGCAAGACGGGTTTTCACAAGCACAGGTTCCCGGGAAGGCAGACCCCGATGATCGCACCGCCGGCCCCGCGCAGGCATGGGACGAAGGTCCTGCCTGCGCCCGGTAGCGCGGGGCCATGCCCCGCGAGCGCGCAGCGCGGACAACGGAGACATCCGCCGGGCATGGCCCGGCGCTACCACTGGGCATGCAGGGTCCACGCCGTGGTTGGATGCGCTGGGGATCCGACCCCGGCCCTCAATGGCTGGCTTTGTCGCGCTTCCAGCCGCGGTGCTTGATGTCCAGGTGCAGGCTGTACAGCGCGGTGAACGCCGGGAACAGGTTCTGCAGCACGCCCACCGAATCCTGCTTGGCCGAGAACAGAAAGTAGCTGAGCGTCATCAGGCTGCCGACCACGCTCATGTACCAGAACAGGCGCGGGATGACCGGCTTGCCCGCCCGCTTGGAGGCCACGAACTGCACCAGCCAGCGCCCACCGAACATCAGCGCGCCGGTGTAGCCGATCAGCTTCCAGCCGGTCACGTGCAGGCCGGTCCAGTACAGCCAGGTCAGCGGTTGGTCCAGCCAGTGCAGCTCCATCAACGCTCCTCCACCGCAGTGCGCTTGCTGCGGGTGATCAGCCACGCCACGCCGCGCAGGTCGCGGATGCCGACCAGGGCGCGGCCCAGGTTGTTGTACTTGGAAACCCCGGCGGTGCGATGGCGATGGTTCACCGGCACGCTGGTGGTCTTCCAGCCGGCCCGCTGCATCAGCGCCGGCAGGTAGCGGTGCATGTGGTCGAAGTACGGCAGGTCGAGGAAGGCGGCGCGTTCGAACAGCTTGATGCCGCAGCCGGTATCGGGGGTGTCGTCGCGCAGCATGCGCGCACGGATTGCATTGGCCCAGCGGCTGGCCCAGCGCTTGCTGCCGCTGTCCTGGCGGTTCACCCGCCAGCCGGCGAACAGCTTTACCTGCGCATCGGCGGCGGCGCGGGCGGCCAGCAGCTTGGGAATATCGGCCGGATCGTTCTGGCCATCACCATCGAGGGTGGCGATCCACGGCGCGCGCGCGTGCTTGACCCCGGTGCGCACGGCGGTGCTCTGCCCGCTCTGGCTGACATGGTGCAGCACCCGCAGTTCCGGGGTGGTGGCCTTCAGACCCTGCAACACGGCCAGGGTGTCGTCGCGCGAATGGTCGTCGATGTAGACGATCTCGAACGGCAGATGGCCGCGCAGGGCGGCGGTGATCTCGGCCACCAGCGGGGCGACATTGTCGCGCTCGTTGAACACCGGAACGACAACGGAAAGCTCAGGTTGGCTCATGGGGCACTCGGCCAAGAGGGAAACAAAGACCGCGCATTGTCCGCAGCCGAGGTTATCCGAAGATGAACCCGGCTGCGTGAGGAGCCTTCCTCAGGCGCGATCGCCAAAGTACTCGCGGCACCACTGCACCACCGGCGGCAGCCCCTGTTCGATCGGGGTGACCGCGTCGAAGCCGAATGCGTCATGGGCGCGCCGGGTGTCGGCCATGGTGCGCACCATGTCGCCGGGCTGCATGGGCTTGTAGACCTTCTGCGCCGGGCGCCCGGCCGCCTGTTCGATCACACCGATGAAGCGTTCCAGCTCGACCGGGGTGTGGTTGCCCAGGTTGAACACGCGGTGCGGCACCGGCTCGGTGGACGGGTGCGCGAGGGCGCCGAGGATACCGGCCACGATGTCGGAAACATGTGTGAAGTCGCGCTGCATGCGCCCTTCGTTGAACACATCGATGGGGCGGCCGGCCAGCACTGCGCGGGAGAACAGCAGCGGCGCCATGTCCGGGCGGCCCCACGGGCCATACACGGTGAAGAAGCGCAGGCCGGTGGCATGCAGGCCGTACAGCTGGGCGTAGGTGTAGGCCATCAGTTCATTGGCGGCCTTGGTGGCCGCGTACAGCGAGCGCGGCTGGTCCACGCGCTGGTCTTCGGAGAACGGCGGCGTGGCCGAATCACCGTACACCGAGCTGCTGGAGGCGTACACCAGGTGCTGCACACCCCGGTGGCGGCACAGTTCCAGCATGTTGACGAAGCCGGTCAGGTTGCTGTCGACGTAGGCGTGCGGGTTTTCCAGCGAATAGCGCACGCCGGCCTGCGCGGCCAGGTGGATCACCGCGCTGGGCTGCACTTCGTCGAACAGCGCGGCCAGGCCTTCGCGGTCGGTCAGGTCCAGCGTGCGCAGGTCCAGCGTGGGGCACAGCGCGGCCACGCGGTCGCGCTTGATCTGCGGGTCGTAGTAATCGTTGAAGTTGTCCAGGCCGACCACGGCCTGGCCCTGCTCCAGCAGGGCGCGGGCGGTGTAGGCACCGATGAAGCCGGCAGCGCCGGTGAGCAGGAGGGTCATGGCGGGGGCCTCTACGCGCAGGAATGCAGCACAGATGGTACCCGCCTTGGCTCAGGACAGGCCCAGCCGTGGCCGAGCGACATTGAAACGGCCCAGCTCGATGCGGTCGTCGATGCCCTTGGCCTGCAGGCGTTCGAGCAGTTCATCGGCCCCCTCCTGCAGCTTCAACGCCATCTCTTCGGGGTACAGCGGCAGCACCGCGCGGAAGGCGATCGTGCGGCCATCATCGTCCAGCAGTTCGCCAAAGGCCGGCGGCACCGAAGCCGGATACACCACCATGGCCCCGTCGAACCGCACGTCGGCCGCGTAGGGTTCGGCCGGATTGCCATGCGGCACGGTGTGCCCGGGTGCCAGCCAGGTGTCATACAGATGCGGCAGGCGTGCCAGCGTCTGCAGCAGTCGCACCGGCCAGTAGAAGCGCTCGTCCTGCAGCGATTGCGCATCCAGCGGCCAGTGGGCCGGCAGGGTCAGCATCAGTTCGGCGAAATGCGGAACATCCACGCCCGGCGGCAGGTTCATCGGCAGATCGCTCATGCCCGAGGTGACCAGTTGCAGCCAGGGACGGTCGGCCGTGGGCGGCACCACATGCACCAGCACGCGCACCGTATCGGGCAGCGCATCGTCGAACGCGCCCGCTACCGGCCCCAGGTGGCGCTCGATATAAGCACGGATCTGCGCCGTGTGTGGTTGGCCCTGTGCAGGCGAATGCACGGTGTCGCGGCGGTGCAGGTGCATGCGGCTGCCACCCGGGCTGACATCGTCGAAGTCGTTGCTCATGCACGGTTCCCTGTCAGGCCCCGGGGCACGGCGCAGGCGCGCCGTGCGCGAGGCAGAAACCCGGCCGGGCTCAGCCCTGGCGCGTGCGCAGCTTTTCCAGCACGCCGTCCAGGGTGTCCAGGTCGGTGTAGTGGATGATCAGCTTGCCCTTGCCGCCGCGGCCATGGTTGATGGCCACCTTGGTGCCCAGCGATTCGGACAGTTCGGTTTCCAGCGACGCGATGTCGGCCTGCTGCACCTTCGGCGTGGCCACCGGGCGGTTGCTGGGCACCTTGCCGGCGGCGAAGGCCTGCGCGCGGCGCTCGACCTCGCGCACCGACCAACCTTCGTCGGCCGCTTCCTGGGCCAGCTTGCCGGCCAGTTCCGGGGCCAGGGTCAGCAGTGCGCGGGCGTGGCCCATTTCCAGCCGGCGGGTTTCCAGCAGCAGGCGGATCGCCACCGGCAGTTCCAGCAGGCGCAGCAGGTTGGAAACCGCAGCGCGCGAGCGGCCCACCGCTTCGGCGGCCTCGGCGTGGGTCAGGGTGAATTCGCTGATGAGCCGCTGCAGCGCTTCGGCTTCTTCCAGCGGGTTCAGGTCTTCGCGCTGGATGTTCTCGATCAGCGCCATCGCGATGACGGTGCGGTCTTCCAGCTCGCGCACCACCACCGGCACTTCGTCCAGCCCGGCCAGCTGCGAAGCGCGCCAGCGGCGTTCGCCGGCCACGATTTCGTAGTTGCCGGCCGGCAGCTGGCGCACCAGGATCGGCTGGATCACGCCCTGGGACTTGATCGAATCGGCCAGCTCGGAGAGCTTGCCTTCGTCCATCTCGCGGCGCGGCTGGTACTTGCCCGGCTGCAGCTGGCCGACCGCCAGCTTGCGCAGCACTTCACCCGGCAGCGGCTCGATGACAGCAGTGGTGGCCTGCACCTGGCTGACCGCGCCCTTCGGACCCAGCAGGGCGTCCAGGCCGCGGCCGAGGCCTCGCTTCTTGGCTGCAGGCTTGCTGGTCATCAGGCGGTCTCCACGGCCTTGGCGGCCTTGTTGCGTTCGTTGTTGCGACGGATGATCTCGCCGGCCAGGCCCAGGTAGGCCACGCCACCGCGCGAGGCACGGTCGTAGCCGACGATGCTCTGGCCATGGCTGGGGGCTTCGGCCAGGCGCACGTTGCGCGGCACGATGGTGCGGAACACGCGATCACCGAAGTGCTCGGTCAGTTCGGCCGACACCGCGTTGGCCAGGTTGTTGCGCACGTCGAACATGGTGCGCAGCACGCCTTCGATCTCCAGCGCAGGGTTCAGGTTGGCACGCAGCGCTTCGATGGTTTCCACCAGCGCGCTCAGGCCTTCCAGTGCGTAGTACTCGCACTGCATCGGCACGATCACCGAATCGGCGGCGGCCAGTGCGTTCAGCGTGAGCAGCGACAGCGCCGGCGGGCAGTCGATCAGGATGTAGTCGTACTCATCGCGGATCGGCGCCAGCCCGCGCTTCAGGCGCTGCTCGCGCGCTTCCTGTGCCATCAGCTGGATCTCGGCCGCGGTCAGGTCGATGTTGCCCGGCAGCAGGTCGTAGCCTTCGGCGGTGGCCACGCGCACATCGGCGGCGTTGGCTTCACCCAGCAGCAGATCGTAGGTGGAGGCGACCAGTTCGCGCTTGTCCACGCCGCTGCCCATGGTCGCATTGCCCTGCGAATCGAGATCGACCAGCAGCACCCGCTTGGGTGCGTTGGCCAGGGAAGCGGCCAGGTTGACGGCGGTCGTGGTCTTGCCGACGCCACCCTTCTGGTTGGCGATGGCGATGATGCGGGCCATGCAGGTGTGCCTCGTCGACGTGTGCTGGGACCGGTCATTATGCGTACAACCGGCCCCGTGCGGAAATCATGGATCGCCAACCCGTTGTTTCGCAAAGGGCTGGCGGCGGGGTTCAGGGGCCTGTAACGGTGACCAGATGGCGTTCGCCGGCCAGGCCGGGCACGCTCAGCGGGGTCACCTCGCGCACCTGCCAGCCTGCCGGCAGGGCCGCGATCTCGTCATGCGGGTAGACGCCCTTCATGGCCAGCAGCACGCCACCGGGGCGCAGCAGGTGGCCACCGACGCGGACGATGCCGGCCAGGGTGTCCATCGCGCGCGCGGTCAGCTGGTCGTAGGCGCCGGCCTCGTCCAGCGCCTCGGCGCGCGACTCGGCCACGCGGGCATTGGCCAGGCCCAGCTGGCGCACGGCTTCGCGCATGAAGCGCGCCTTCTTGCCGTTGCTTTCCACCAGGGTGACCTGCAGGCCCGGGCAGGCGATGGCCAGCGGGATGCCGGGCAGGCCGGGGCCGGTACCCAGGTCGGCCAGGCTGCCATCGGCCACGAACGGCTGCATGGCCAGCGAATCGAGCAGGTGGCGGGTGACCATCTCCTGCGGGTCGCGGATGGCGGTGAGGTTGTAGGTGCCGTTCCAGCGGTGCAGCAGGGCCAGGTAGCGCAGCAGCGGCGGCGCCAGGTCGGCCGCCAGGCCCATGCTGGCCAGGCCCTGTTCCAGCGTGGCAACCACGCCGGCGGGAAGATCATGTTCGCTCATGCGCACATTATCGCCGGTTTTGCCCGCCGGTTCGCCGCTTCACTGTGCGGCATCAATCGGCATGCCAGGCCAATGCGGCGCGGAACCGGCCGCTGGCCTGCCATTCGTGCAGGTGCCAGCGCTCGGCCTGGCCCAGCTCGGCATCGCAGGCCAGCAGGTGCAGCGCGCCATCGCGGCCGGGGGCCAGGCGAAGGCGGTGCAGGCCGAAGGAAATGCCCTGCCCATGCGCCTTCAGGATCGCCTCCTTGGCGCACCAGACGCGGAAGAACCAGTGCTCACGCTCGTCCACCGACAACCCCTCCAGCCAGGCCACCTCGTCGGGGTGGAAGAAGCGCTGCACGATTTCCAGCAGCCGCGGGCGCGGGCGCAGCAGTTCCAGGTCCACCCCCAGGCGTACGCCCTCGCCCAGCGCCACCAGCAGCACCTCGCCGCTGTGGCTCCAGCCGGTGCCGTAGTGGGCCAGCGCACCGGACAGCTCGGGACGGCCCTTGTCATCGCGCACCAGCGGCAACGCCTCCGGTTTGCCCCCCAGCGCCTGCGCCAGCACCTGCCGCGCCTGCGGTTCACCCCGCTGGCCGGGCACATGCGGGCGCCGCCATACGGTCACCGGGCCGAACCGCCAGGGGCCGTCCAGGGTGGCCGGCAGGCTCATCCGCACGCCCCCGTCACGGGATTGCACGACGGGTTCACGGCGCTGCGCGTCAACTGGCTGCGTTCCCTTCCGGAGGTCACATACATGGGCATCATCATCTGGCTGATCGTGGGCGGCGTGGTGGGCTGGCTGGCCAGCATCATCATGCGACGCGACGCCCAGCAGGGCATCATCCTCAACATCGTGGTCGGCATCGTCGGCGCGTTGATTGCCGGCTGGTTGTTCGGCGGCGGCATCAACGAAGCGATCACGATCCGCACGTTCCTGTTCTCGCTGATCGGCGCGGTGATCCTGCTGGCCATCGTCAACCTGTTCACCCGCAAGAGCATACGGTGATCTGAGGGGTAGCGCCGGGCCATGCCCGGCGTCTCCCTGCCGCCGCTGCGCTCGCCGGGCATGGCCCGGCGCTACCGCTTCAACCCAATTCCACCCATGCCGGGGCATGGTCGCTGGGGCGTTCCCAGGTACGCGGCTCGCGGTCGATGCCCGAGGCCACCGCACTGCCCTTCAGCGCATCGGAGACCAGGGTCAGGTCGATGCGCAGGCCCAGGTTGCGGCGGAAGCCGGCCGCACGGTAATCCCACCAGCTGAACACACCCGCCTCGTCGTTGTGCAGGCGGAAGCCATCGTGCAGGCCCAGCTGCAGCAGCTTGTTCAGCGCGCCGCGCTCGGCGGTGGAGGTGAGGATGTGGTTTTCGTTCCACACCTCCGGGTCGTGCACGTCGCGCGCGTCCGGGGCGATGTTGAAGTCGCCCATCACGATCAGCTTCGGGTGGCGCTGCAGCTCCTGCGCGATCCAGGCATGCACGGCTTCCAGCCAGCGCAGCTTGTAGTCGTACTTGTCGGTGCCGATGTCCTGGCCGTTGACCACGTACAGGTTGATCACCCGCAGATCACCGAAGGTGCCGGCGATGACGCGCTTCTGCTCGTCCTCGAAGCCGGGAATGCCGATCTGCACGTCCTGCGCCGGCTCACGCGACAGCAGGGCCACGCCGTTGTAGGTCTTCTGGCCAGCAAACACGCTGCGGTAGCCTGCGGCGATCAGCGCCGCATCGGGGAACTTGTGGTCCTCCAGCTTGGTTTCCTGGATACCGACGATGTGCGGGCCGAAGTCCTTGAGCCACTGCTCCAGGTGCGGCAGGCGGACATTGAGCGAATTGACGTTCCACGAGGCGATCTTCATGGGGGCCATTCTACCCGGCCCCGCTTTGGTAGACGCCAACCTTGCTTGGCGCGTGAGTCTCCGTGTGCCAACCAAGGTTGTCACCCACCAGAGCAGATCCCGTCAGTAGAGCCACGCCATGCGTGGCTTCACCGCAACAACACCTTCAACAACCCCGCAATCTTCGAATACGGCGGACGCAGCCGGTCGCTGGCCGCCCAGCGTGACTGCCACAGCACCGGCAGCAACTTGCTCATGGCATCGAACCCGGCCCGCCCGTGGTACGCGCCCATGCCACTGGCCCCCACCCCGCCAAACGGCAGCCCATCGGCGGCGAAATGCAGCAGCGTGTCATTCACGGTCACCCCGCCGGCCACCACCTGGTCGAGGATGCGCTCCACCGTCGCGCGGTCCTGGCTGAAGGGGTACAGCGCCAGCGGGCGGTCACGCGACACCACGTCGGCCAGCGCCGCATCCAGGTCCGGGTAGGCCCGCACCGGCAGGATCGGGCCGAAGATCTCCTCGCGCATCAGATCCAGGTCATCCGGCGGGTCCAGCACCACCGTGGGCACCAGCAGGCGCTCGCGGTCGGCCCGCGTGCTATCCACCTGTGCCAACGGAATGACCGGCACGCCGCGCTCGCGGGCCTGCGCCAGATAGCCTTGCAGGCGCTGGTACTGGCCCTGGTTGATGATGCGCGTGTAGTCGTCGGCATCGGCGAAATCCCCGTAACGCGCGCGCACCTGCTGCTGCAGCGCCTGCACGAACTCGCGCTGGCGCACGGTATCAATCAGCACGTAATCGGGCGCGATGCAGGTCTGCCCGGCATTGAACCACTTGCCGGTGGCCAGCCGCGCGGCGGCCTTTTCCAGCGGGAAATCGCGGCAGACGATGGCCGGTGATTTGCCACCCAGTTCCAGCGTGAGCGGCACCAGGTGCTCGGCTGCGGCGGCCATCACCTTGCGACCGACCGCAGTGGAGCCGGTGAACACCAGGTGGTCCAGTGGCAGCGAAGAAACCGCCGCGGCCACGTCCGCACCGCCCTGCACCACCGCCACACGATCGGGCGGGAACACGCTGGCCAGCAGATCGGCCAGGAACGCGCTGGTGCGTGGCGTGTGTTCGGAGGGTTTGAGCAGCACGTGGTTGCCCGCCGCGATGGCCGTGGCCAGCGGCACCAGTGCCAAGGTGACCGGGTAGTTCCAGGGCGAAATCACCCCGACCACGCCCAGCGGTGTCGGCCGCAGCTGCGCGCGCGCCGGCCACAGCTTCCAGCCGGCCGATGCCCGCTGCGGCTTCGACCAGCGCCGCAGGTGCCGGCGCAGGTGGTCGATGGCCGACAGCACGCTCATGCCATCGGCCAGCTTCGATTCGACGTGGGCACGGTGGCCGAAGTCCTCGGCGACGGCCTGGGCCATTTCATCCATGCGCGTCTGCAGCGCCTCGCGCAGGCGGCGCAGGTCGGCGTCGCGCTGGTCGAGCAAGGGGCGCTGGGCCTGCCAGGCGCTGCGCAGGGTATGCAGGAGGGCGGGAAGATCGGCCGGGGCGGTGGTGGTCATGGGCCGACTATACGGCGTGCCGGACCGCGCAACGGTCATCTCGATGACCCCGGACGTACGGGACCGCGCGACGGTAGAGTCGACTGTCAGTCGACTATCGCGCGCAGCGCGGGGTTTCAGAGGTACCGCCAAGAGCAGTCGACCAACGGTCGACTCTACCCCGACGCATTCCCCCAAACAGAAAGGCCGCGGTCTGCACCGCGGCCTTTCTTCATTGCATGGAACCCACCGCTTACTTGGTGATATCCACGTCCTTGGTCTCACGCAGGAACAGGCCACCGATCACCACCGACATCAGCGCGATGATGATGGGGTACCACAGGCCGTAGTACAGGTTGCCGGTACCGGCCACCAGCGCGAACGAAATGGCCGGCAGGAAGCCACCGAACCAGCCGTTGCCGATGTGGTACGGCAGCGACATCGAGGTGTAGCGGATGCGGGTCGGGAACAGTTCCACCAGGTAAGCGGCGATCGGGCCGTAGACCATGGTCACGTACAGCACCAGCAGCCACAGCATGAAGATCGTGCCGCCGTAGTTGATGCGCGAACCATCGGCCTTGGCCGGGTAGCCGGCGGTGGTCAGCGCGCCCTTCAGTTCGGCACCGAAGGCATCGGCCTTGGCCTTGCCTTCTTCCTTGGTCAGGCCGGCGGCCTCATACGAGGTCACACTGGCCGTGCCCACGTTCACCATGGCCAGCGAACCGGCCGCGGCCGGCTGCACGTCATACGGCACGCCCGCCTTGGTCAGAGCGGCGGTGGCCACGTCGCAGGAGCTGGTGAACTTGCGCAGGCCGACCGGATCGAACTGGAACGAGCAGGTGGTCGGGTCGGCAACCACCAGGGCCGGAGAGCTGCTGCGGGCTTCTTCGATGGCCGGGTTGGCGAAGTGGGTCAGGCCCTTGAAGATCGGGATGTAGGTGACGGCAGCCAGCAGGCAGCCGGCCAGGATGATCTTCTTGCGGCCGATACGGTCGGACAGCCAGCCGAAGAAGATGAAGAACGGCACGCCCAGCGCCAGCGCGGCGGCAATCAGCAGGTAAGAGGTGGTGGCATCGACCTTCAGCATGCTGCTCAGGAAGAACAGCGCGTAGAACTGGCCGCCGTACCAGACCACGGCCTGGCCGGCCGCCGCACCCAGCAGCACCAGCAGCATCAGCTTCAGGTTGCCGCCCTTCAGGCTGTCACGGAACGGGGTCTTGGAACCCTTGCCTTCGGACTTCATCTGCTGGAACAGCGGCGATTCGCTCAGCTGCAGGCGGATCCACACCGAAACGCCCAGCAGCAGGATCGACACCAGGAACGGAATGCGCCAGCCCCACGCTTCGAAGGCTTCGTTGCCCAGGAAGTAGCGGCAGGCCAGGATGATCAGCAGCGACATGAACAGACCCAGCGTGGCGGTGCACTGGATGAAGCTGGTGTACAGGCCGCGCTTGTCGTCCGGCGCGTGCTCGGCCACGTAAGTGGCGGCACCTCCGTATTCACCGCCCATGGCCAGGCCCTGGGCCAGGCGCAGGATGATCAGGATCACCGGTGCGGCGAAGCCGATCGAGGCGTAATTGGGCAGAACGCCGACCAGGAAGGTCGAGATGCCCATGATCAGGATGGTGACCAGGAAGGTGTACTTGCGGCCGATGCGGTCGCCAAGGCTGCCGAAGAAGGCCGCGCCGAACGGTCGCACGAAGAAGCCGGCGGCGAAGGCCAGCAGGGCGAAGATCATGCCCGTGGTTTCGTTCACGCCACTGAAGAACTGCTTGGCGATGATCGCGGCGAGCGAGCCGTACAGGAAGAAGTCATACCACTCGAAGACCGTGCCGAGGCTCGATGCGAAGATGACCTTCTTGTGGCCTTTGGTCAGGCTGCCCGCGGCGTCGTGCGCGGTGCTGGGTGTACTGGACATGAGACGTTTTCCCCTTTGTAGGTGCCGACCAAGGGTCGGCACTCAATCTCGGTAGGTGCCGACCTTGGTCGGCACGCTGTTAGAAGCTGTATTTCGTGGTGAACTGCACGCGGTTGATATCGCCCTTGCGCCCGTCTTCGATCTCGCGCACGCCGTACATGTACTCGGCACCGATATCGACCTTGGGCATCGGCGTGTAGAAGATGTTGCCGCGGATGCTCTGCACGCTCTTGGTCACCAGCGGGCCCAGGCTGCCATCGTTGTCGTAGTCACTGCGCGCGTAGATCAGGTTGGTGCGCAGCTTCGGGGTGAACGCATGCCGCCAGCCCACGTAGCCGGCAAGCACGCCGGTCGGGTTCAGTTCGTCACGTGCCACGTCGTAAGCGGTATCGGCGGTCACACCCAGACCGATGTAACGCGCAATGCCGTCACCACCGGTCAGCTGGTAATGCAACGAGTCGTTGCCGCCCAACACCCACTTGCCGCCCACGGTCAGGCCGCCGCCCACCTTGTCTGCCTTGGCCCCGGTGGCCTGGTTGTCGACCTTCAGCTGGCGCACGATGCCACCCACGCCGAAGGTGCCCCAGTCGCCCTTCCAGCCGTAGCGCAGGGTCAGATCGGGCAGGCTGCCGCGGTCGGAGTTGGCGCTGGCATTGGTCCAGGCCCCGGTCACCGGGTTGCGGGTGCCGGTCAGGGTGGTGGTTTCCGGGTTTTCCAGCGCCACGCTGAAGCCGCCGTTGGTGTAACGCACCTGCGCCTGGCGCACGAAGATCACACCGTCGGTGGGACCGACGAAATCGACCGCTTCAGGCAGCGCTGCGGCGTCCATGAAGTTGGACCAGGTCTGGCCGGCCAGCCAGTTGTTCCAGTACATGTACGCATGGCGCAGGGTCACGCCGTAGGTGTTGGTGGCGGTCTGGTTGCCCAGCGAGTTGCCAAAGAAATCCATCTCGAACAGCGCGCCGGACTTGTTGCCCGATTCGCTGACGTTGTCGATGCCGATGTTGAAGCGCGAGAACTTGGCGTGGGCGTTGTAGTCCACGTCCGAGCGCTTGCCGCTGCCGCCGGCGCCGGCCACCGGGGTCTGGCCCGGCAGGTACAGCGCGCGGCCGGTGGCATCGTCGGCCAACTGGCCATCGCCGGTCTGGGTGGCCAGGAAGTCGGCCTTGATGAAGCCGCCGATCTTGACCGTGGTGCCCGGCGCCGCGCCGGGGGTGATGGTGGTGACCTGGATCGGCTGCTTGCCCGCCGGCACGGCCGGCTTCTGCTCGGCCTGCACGGTGCGGACTTCAGTGACCGCCTGCTGGGTCTGCACGATCTGGGTCTGTTGCTGCTGCTGCGATGACAGCAGCGCCTGGACCTGGCGTTCCAGCTCGGCAACGCGCGCTTCCAGTGCCTTCTCTTTGGCGGTTTCTGCAAACGCCATGCCCGGTGCGACCAGGGCAACCAGCAAGCAGGCCGCCAAAGGTTTGCGCACGGCTTTCAACGTACGGTGGCTCATGTTGCCCTCTCTCCCAAGTGGCAAGGTGATGCCGCGCGTGGGGCACGGTCGAGCCGAGACTGCGGGGGGTTTATGTATAGCGGTATTCGCCATTGGTCGAAGCCGGGCTGCTACGGGCCGGTCTTTCGACCAAGGTCTAAGCGCGGCGATAACGCGGGCGGGGGTGGATGGGGCAAACTGAGGGGGAACGGCCGCTGCGATGCTGCGGACGCACATGAAAAGTCAACGTGCAAGTGAGGGTGCCATGGCTGATATCTACCCCGTCGATCCGCAGTTCGCCGCCAAGGCACGCATCGACAAGAAGTCCTACGAACAGCAGTACCAGGCGTCGGTGTCCGATCCGGATGCCTTCTGGGGGAAGGCCGCGCAGCGGCTGGACTGGATGCGTACGCCGACCAAGATCCGCAACGTCAGCTACGACCTGGCGGATTTCCACATCAAGTGGTTCGAAGATGGCGAGCTCAACGCCAGCGTGAACTGCTTGGATCGCCAGCTCGAAACGCGCGGCGACAAGACCGCGTTGCTGTTCGAACCGGACAGCCCGGACGCACCGGCCCAGCACGTGACCTATCGCGAGCTGTACGAGCGCACCTGCCGCCTGGGCAATGCGCTGCGCAACCTGGGCGTCAAGAAGGGTGACCGGGTCACCATCTACCTGCCGATGATCGTCGATGCCGCGGTGGCCATGCTGGCCTGCGCGCGCATCGGTGCGATCCACTCGGTGGTGTTCGGTGGCTTCGCCCCGAACTCGATTGCCGACCGGGTGAGCGATTGCCAGAGCAAGCTGATCATCACCGCCGACGAAGGCCTGCGCGGCGGCCGCAAGGTACCGCTGAAGGCCAACGTGGATGCCGCGCTGAAGCTGCCGGGCACCAACACGGTGGAAACCGTGCTGGTGGTGCGCCACACCGGCGGTGCGGTGGACATGCAGGCCCCGCGCGACCGCTGGTTCCATGACGTGGTGGACAGCCAGCCGTCCACCTGCGAACCGGAGCGCATGAACGCGGAAGATCCTCTGTTCATCCTCTACACCTCCGGTTCCACCGGCAAGCCCAAGGGCGTGCTGCACACCACCGGCGGCTACCTGCTGTACGCGGCCTACACCCATGAAGCGGTGTTCGACCTGCGCGAGGACGACATCTACTGGTGCACCGCCGACGTCGGCTGGGTCACCGGCCACAGCTACATCGTGTACGGCCCGCTGGCCAACGGCGCAACCTCGCTGATGTTCGAAGGCGTGCCCAACTACCCGGACACCTCGCGCTTCTGGAACGTGATCGACAAGCACAAGGTGTCGATCTTCTACACCGCCCCCACCGCCATCCGTGCGCTGATGCGCGAGGGCGAGGAGCCGGTGAAGAAGACCTCGCGCGCCTCGCTGCGCCTGCTTGGCAGTGTTGGCGAACCGATCAATCCGGAAGCCTGGCGCTGGTACTACGAGGTGGTGGGTGACAGCCGTTGCCCGATCGTCGATACCTGGTGGCAGACCGAAACAGGCGGCATCCTGATTTCGCCGCTGGCCGGCGCGATGGATCTGAAGCCGGGTTCGGCCACCCTGCCCTTCTTCGGCGTGCAGCCGGCGCTGGTCAATGCCGATGGCGAGATCCAGGATGGCCCGACCGAGGGCAACCTGATCATCCGTGATTCCTGGCCGGGCCAGATGCGCACGGTGTATGGCGACCACCAGCGCTTCATCGATACGTATTTCCGCACCTATCCGGGCAGCTATTTCACCGGCGACGGTTGCCGCCGCGACGAGGACGGCTACTACTGGATCACCGGCCGCGTGGACGATGTGATCAACGTATCCGGCCATCGCATCGGCACCGCCGAAGTGGAAAGCGCGCTGGTCTCCCACCCGAAGGTGGCCGAGGCGGCCGTGGTCGGCTTCCCGCACGACGTGAAGGGCCAGGGCATCTATGCCTACGTGACCCTGGTCGCCGACGAAGCCCCCAGCGACGAACTGCACAAGGAACTGGTGGCGTGGGTGCGCAAGGAAATCGGCCCCATCGCCACGCCGGACCACCTGCAGTGGGCGCCGGGCCTGCCGAAGACGCGCTCGGGCAAGATCATGCGCCGCATCCTGCGCAAAATCGCCGAGAATGCACCTGACCAGCTTGGCGACACCTCGACCTTGGCCGATCCGTCGGTCGTGGCTTCGCTGGTGGACGAGCGCAAGGTGCGCTGATGCATCACCCGGGGGTCAGATCCCTTTCCGCAAGGAAAGGGCTCTGACTCCGAACAGTTTCCCCCACGGTTCCCCCCGACCATGACCACCCTTCTGATTGCCGATGACCACCCCCTGTTCCGCGAAGCCCTGCGCGGGGCGGTGCAGCGGGTCATCCCCGGCGTGCAGTTGTTCGAGGCCGACAGCGTGGAGGCGCTGTACGCGCTGGCCGACCAGCACAACGATGCCGACCTGGTCCTGATGGACCTGAACATGCCCGGTGCGCAGGGCTTCAATGCGCTCGTACACATGCGGTCGCTGCACCCGCACCTGCCGGTGGTGGTGGTCTCTGCGCGCGAAGAAGCCACGGTAATGCGCCGAGCGCTGGACCACGGCGCGCTGGGCTTCATTCCCAAGTCGGCCGACTCGGACACCATCGGCCATGCCCTGGGCACCATCCTGGATGGCGAAACCTGGGCGCCGCCGGAAGCGCACAATGTGCCGCCCACTGGCAGCGAGGAACGCGAAGTCGGCCAGCGCCTGCGCGAGCTGACCCCGCAGCAGTTCCGCGTGCTGCAGATGCTCGGCGCCGGTCGCTTGAACAAGCAGATCGCCTACGACCTCAATGTTTCCGAAGCGACCATCAAGGCGCACGTGACCGCGATCCTGCGCAAGCTGGGGGTGACCAACCGCACCCAGGCGGTGCTGATGGCCGGCAAGCTGGCCATCGACGACGACGCCATCGTGCTGCCGCCGGAAGAAGACTGACCGTCGCCAGGCATTGCCCGGCGCTACCTTGAACCGCTGCACCGCTGCGCTCGCCGGGCATGGCCCGGGGCTACCGCATCGGCATCGATATAGCCTTCGCTATACAAACCAGCCCTGCCTGCGCGTTTGCCTGGAAATGCGCCACGCGCGGATCGCGGTGCTAAGCTTCGCGTCCCCTTGGGGAGTAGCCGGATTCCTTCGCAGGAATCGTCCACGTCAACATACTCGGCCAGTGCGCCGTGGCGTGGACAACCATGATGGTTGGCGAGACCAGCGGCCCGCGTGCGCAATCTCAGGTTGGGCGCGAATGCGAGCCGTGCGTCCGTCCTTGCCCGACCTTCAGTTGCCGCCAATGTCTCCTGTTTCGATCCTCCTGATCGGCTTTGCCATGTCCACCGATGCCTTCGCTGCGGCGATCGGCAAGGGTGCGGCCATGCGCAAGCCGGTGTTCCGCGATGCACTGCGCGCCGGCATCATCTTCGGTGTCATCGAGGCGATCACGCCCATCATCGGCTGGCTGCTCGGCCGCGCCGCCCTGCAGTACGTGGAAGCCTTCGACCACTGGATTGCGTTCGGCCTGCTGGCCGCACTCGGCATCCATATGATCTACAACGGCGTGCGCCCGGACAGCGGCGAAGAAGAGGAAGACCCCTCGCAGCACCACGGCTTCTGGAAGCTCGCGCTGACCGGTTTCGCCACCAGCATCGACGCGATGGCCGTGGGCATCGGCCTGGCCTTCATGGACGTGCATATCGGCGTGATGGCGGCCGTGATCGGCCTGTGCACGCTGACCATGGTCACCGCCGGCATCATGCTCGGCCGTGTGCTGGGCAGCATGGTCGGCAAGCGCGCCGAGATCATCGGGGGCGTGATCCTGATCATCATCGGTTCGACGATCCTGTACGAGCACCTGCACGGCGCCGCGTAACGCGTTGGTTACCGTGGTCGCCGGGCATGCAATCCCGCATCGTGCCAACCAAGGTTGGCACCCACCGGATCGACGCATGGCGTGGATCTACGGTGACGTTCCTGCGTCGCGCAGCGCGCCCAGGAAGGCGCGCAGCGAGGCGGGCTTGATCGGCTTGGTCAGCACGCGGTAGCCGCGTTCGCGCGCCATCCGCTTCAATTCGTCACGACCATCGGCGGTCAGCAATGCGCCCGGCAGCGGGTAGCCCGCGGCCTCGCGCAGCGCCACCAGCGCATCCAGGCCATCCATGCGGTCATGCAGGTGGTAATCCACCAGCATCACCTGCGGTCGCTCGGCAATCCGTTCCAGTGCCTGATCCACGGTAGATGCGGTGATGACCTGCACCTGCCAGCGACCCAGCAGCGCGCGCATGCCGTCCAGGATCTCCTCATCGTTGTCCACGCACAGCACGCGCAGACCGGCCAGCGAATCGCTGCGCACCGCCGGTGCGGCTGCAGCGACGACAGCGGCCGGCTCGGTGTAGCCCGGCAACGGTGCCACCCGCGGCAGGATGATCGAGAACATCGAGCCACTGCCGACCCGGCTGCGGGCGTTCAAACGGTGGTCCAGCAGGCGCGAGATGCGCTGGCAGATCGACAGGCCCAGGCCCAACCCCTGTTCGCCCCAGTCGAAGGGCTGCTGGTAGCGATGGAATTCATCGAAGATCTGCCGCATGTGGTGTTCGGGAATGCCTGGCCCGGTATCCCACACCTGCAGTTCCACTTCGTCGCCGCGCTGGCGCACGGCCAGCACGATGCGGCCCTGGCGGGTGTAGCGCAGGGCATTGGCCAGGAAGTTCTGCAGCACGCGCCGCAGCAGGCGACGGTCGCTGCGCACCCAGGTGGTGCGCGCGAACAGATCCAGGCGCAGGCCACGGCCCGCAGCCACCGGGGTGTACTGCGCGGCCAGCTCGCGCATCAGCGCGCTCACGTCGAACTCGCCGATGACCGGGTGCAGGCCACCGGCATCCAGCCGCGACACGTCCAGCAGGCCATCCAGCAGTTCTTCGGCCGCGCGCAGCGACGCATCCACGCGTTCAGCCAGGTGCTTCTGCTCATCGCTCACGTGGTCGCTGTCACGCAGCGCCGAGGCGAACAGGCGCGCCGCGTTCAATGGTTGCAACACGTCGTGGCTGATCGCCGCCAGGAAGCGCGTCTTCGACTGCTGCGCCACCTCGGCTTCATGCGAGCGCTCGGCCACGCGCTGCTCCAGCGTCTCGTTGGCTTCCAGCAGCGCTTTTTCCGCGTGCTTGTAATCGGTGATGTCGTTGTAGCTGGTCACGTAACCGCCGCCGGGCAGCGCCTGGCCACGCATCTCGATCACCTTGCCATCGCTGCGGGTGCGCTCGAACACGTGCGGCGAACCGGCGCGCATGTAGCCGATGCGGCGGTTGATCTGCACTTCGATATCGCCTTCGCCCAGCTCGCCGCGTTCGGCGTTGTAACGGATCAGATCGGCCACCGGGCGGCCGACGTAGAGCATGCCGTCGGGATAGCCGAACATGTCCTGGTAACGGCGGTTCCAGGCGGTCAGGCGCATGTCCGGGTCAACCACGCTGACACCGGCACTGATGTTTTCCAGCGTGGTGGACAGGATCTCGCGGTTGAAGCGCAGCTCCTGCCCGGCTTCATCCAGCACTGCCACCACTTCGCCCAGGTCCATGCCCGAACCGCGCAGCAGGCTGGTCAGCAGCAGGCGTGCGGAGGCGGCACCAATGGAGGCGGCCAGCAGACGCTCGGTGAACTGCACCCACGGCCGGTCGGCCGGTGCCGAGGACTGCAGTTCGCGACCCAGCGACTGCGCCTGTTCGAAGAACGAGCGCTGCGCATGGCGCTCGCCCACCACCCGTGCGGCCAGCGCCAGCAGGTCGCCCACGTGCACGTGGCCGGGCCAGCCACCGGCGACCGACGGCCGTTCCGCGTAGGGGTCCAGGAAGGGGGCCGCACGCAGGCGCTCGTCCACGCCGGGGCGCCAGCGCGCGGACACCAGCATCATCGTCGCCGCGTTCACCAGCAGCGACCAGAACGTGCCGTGGGTGAGCGGGTCCCAGCCGGTCATGCCGAACAACTGCTGCGGGCGCAGCCAGTCGATACCGAACGGGCCGTGCTGCACCCACGCCGCATCCACCCAGCCGGCCAGGGTCATCGCCGGCAGCAGCAGGGTGTACAGCCAGGTGGCGAAGCCCAGCAGCATGCCGGCTTCCACGCCACGGCGGCTGGCGCCACGCCAGTACAGACCGCCAATCAACCCCGGGGCGAACTGCGCCACCGCTGCGAACGCCATCAGGCCGTAGGACGCCAGGGTGCTGTCGTTGCTGCTGCTGCGGTAATAGCTGTATGCCATCAACGCCAGCAGCAGGATCGCCAGGCGGCGGATCCACAGCACGCGCGAGGCCACGTCGGCCGCTTCCTGGTGGTCGCCACTGCGGCGCAGCAGGACCGGCATCACCAGGTCGTTGCTGACCATGGTGGCCAGCGCGATGGACGAGACGATGACCATGCCGGTGGCCGCCGAGAAACCGCCGACGTAGGCGATCAGGGCCAGCGCATTGCGCCCTTCGGCCAGCGGCAGGGCCAGCACCATGGCATCGTCGGCCACGCTGCCGCCGGTGCCGAACAGGCTGACGCCGGCGGTAGCGATCGGCAGCACCATGGCCGAGATCAGCACCAAGTAACCGCCGAACATCCAGCGCGCGCGGCGCACGTCGCGCACATCGCCGCACTCCACCACCGCCACATGGAACTGGCGCGGCAGGCAGATGATGGCCAGGAAGCTGAGCAGGGTCTGCGAAATGAAGCCCACCGGCGGCAGGCCGGTGAACAGCGTATGCACCGAGGCGACCACCGCTTCGCTGCGGTCGCTCAGCCACAGGTAGGCGAACACGCCCACCGCCAGCATCGCGCACAGCTTGATGACCGATTCAAAGGCGATGGCCAGCATCATGCCGTGGTGGTGCTCGGTGGCGTCGACCTGGCGGGTGCCAAACAGAGTGGCGAACAGGGCCATCAGCAGGGCCACGTACAGCGCCGGGTCGGTGAAGAAGCCGGTGGGCCCGCTGTTGCCGGTCAGCACCTGCAGGCTCATGGCCACGGCCTTGTACTGCAGGGCCAGGTACGGAACGATGCCGATCAGGGCGATGATCGCCACCAGCGCGGCCAGCCGCCGCGAGCGGCCGAAGCGCGAGGAGATGAAATCGGCGATGGACACCACGTTCTGGCTGCGTGCGATCAGCGCCAGCCGCTCGATGATGCGCCAGCCGAACAGCAGCAGCAGCAACGGGCCGATGTAGATCGGCAGGTAGCCCACGCCGTTGCGCACGGCGGTGCCCACGGCACCGTAGAAGGTCCACGACGAACAGTAGACGGCCAGCGCCAGGCTGTAGACCACCGGCCGCAGCCACGGGCGGTCGGGGTACATCGGCCGTCGGTCACCCCACCACGCCACGCCGAACAGCAGCGCGGCATAGGCAACCGAGACCAGCAGCAGGATCCAGCTGGAGACCACGCGTGCGTTTCCGTCAGGACAGGGGCCAGTAGATCACGACCGTTGGTCGTGAGGGTAGGTCATGGCGGCAGGTGCCCACCAGCAGGGGTGGGCACATGCCAGGTACCGACGTTACTGGGCCGGCACGCCCATTTCCTTCAGCAGCTCCGGCGCCGGGTAGACCTTGGCCAGCAGCCAGCGCAGGTAGCGCATGTCCACGTGCACCGCACGCTTGTAGCGCGGGTCGAACCACCAGCTGGCGCTGACCGATTCCCAGTTGCTGTCGAAGTTCAGGCCGATCAGTTCACCCTTGGCGTTGAGCACCGGCGAGCCGGAATTGCCACCGGTGGTGTCCAGGTTGGTCAGGAAGTTGACCGTCTGGGTCTTCAGCGCCGGGTCGGCGGTGCTGCCGAAATCGCCCTTGGCGATGGCCGCCAGCAGCGGCTTGGGCGCGTCGAACGGATAGGCGTTGGTGTTCTTTTCGACGATGCCGGCCACGGTGGTCACCGGCGAATAGGTCACGCCATCACGCGGGTGCAGTGCCTCGACCTTGCCGTAGCTGATGCGCAGGGTGCGGTTAGCATCGGGGTAGACGGCGCGGCCCTGCTTGGCCCGCCAGGCGAACAGCGCCTGCATGTAGGCCGGGCGCAGGCGCAGCTGTTCGCCCTCGCGGGTCTTGCTTTCGTTCTCGATCCGCAGCTGCGCGGCCACCAGCGGGCCGGCCACGGCAATCAGCGGATCGGCGGCAAGGGCCTTGCCTTCGCGGGCGGCGGCGAAACGGCTCAGGCGCTGTGCCTCGTCACCCAGCTGGGTGCTGGCGTACAGGGTATCCAGGGCCTTGGCCAGCTGTTCGGGGGTGCGCCCGAAGGCGGTATCGAACTCGGCCACGCGCTGCGCGTCCGGCAGCTGCTGGTAGCGGGTCAGCAGGCTGCCCAGCAGGGCCTTCTCGACCTCGGGTGCGTAGCGGCGCTGCACCTGCTTGAGCACGCCCTCGATCATCGCCTGGTCGCGCTGCTGGAAGCCGGTCTCGCGCTGCGCGTCCGGCTTGGCCGATTCGATGCGCAGGCGTTCCAGCAGCAGTGCCGAACGCAGCAGCTGGGTCTGCAGGGCCATCTGGTCCAGCAGCAGGTCGCGCTCGCCCACCGCCGCACCCTGCGACAGGTTGGTCAGCAGCGCCTTGATATCGCCCTGGTAGCGGCGGTCGGTGGCGGCCAGCATGGCCGACTCGTCGGCGGCGCGCTGGGCCTTGGCATCGCTGCGCAGCAGGCCTTCCAGCTCGCCGGCGGCGCGCTTGCGGTTGTTCTTCAGCGACTGCAGCTGCGAGGCGTAGCGGGTACGCGCCTGCGCATCCTTGGCCGTGGCCGCTTCGATCGTGTCGATCATCTGCTGGAACACCGATACCCGGCGCGGCAGCACGGTGTCGATCTGGCCAGCGAATTCGGCCGCCGTGCGGTGGCGGTAGGTGATGCCCGGGTAGCCGGCCAGCATCGCGTAGTCGCCTTCCTTGGGACCTTCCAGCGACATCTGCAGGTGTGCCGGCGCCTGGTAGGGCACGTTGTCCTTGCTGTACGGGGCCGGCTTGCCGTCCTTGCCCACGTAGGCACGCAGCAGGGTGAAATCGCCGGTGTGGCGCGGCCACATGAAGTTGTCGATCTCATCGCCGTAGTTGCCGATCGCACGCGGCGGCGCGTAGACCAGGCGCACGTCGCTCAGCTCCAGCTGGGCAATGCGGTAGAAATCGGTGCCGTAGTACATGTTGGCCACCGAGCAGCGCACGTTGCCGGTCTTCTCGCACTCGGCCACGATCTGCTTGCTGGCCGCGTCCACCGCGTCGTAGTACGCGCGGCCGGTCTTGCCACGGGCCTGGGCCAGCACCTGGTCGGTCACCTTGTCGAAGCCGACGGTCACCAGCACGCGGAAATCCGGGTTGGCCGGGCGCTCATCGGCGCGGCCCTGGGCGATGAAGCCGTTGTCGATCAGGTTGTGCTCGGGCGAGCTGTTGTACTGGATCACGCCCATCGCCACGTGGTGGTTGGTCAGCAGCAGGCCATCGGCCGACACGAACGAACCGGTGCCACCGCCGGCACGCACCACGGCGCTCAGCGGCGGCGCGGTCACGTTGGCCAGGTCGGCCGGATCGCCCTTGAAACCGGCCGCCTGCAGCGGCTTGGCCAGGTCGGGCAGCTGGGTCGGCATCCACATGCCTTCATCGGCGTGGGCACCGGCGGCCAGGGTCAGGCCCAGGGCCAGGGCGGCAGGAAGGGTTTTGCGGGCAGACATCGGCACTCCGGCAATACAGAACAGCCGGGGACCATAGCCGCTGGGGCAGGCCGGGGCAACGGCCGATGGTTGGGTGGCGGCGTCGCACCCGGGGTCAGAGCCCTTTCGTTGAAAGGGATCTGACCCCGGCATGGCGTGGCTCTACTTCTCGCGGCGCCAGTTCAGCGAGCCGCGGTTTTCCACCGTGCTCGATTCCACTTCCACGTCGAAGCCGCGGCTGAGCAGGTATTTCAGCGTCAGCACCGAACCGCTGCCGACCATCGATACGCCGTAGCCCACGTACAGCTTGGGCGAAATGTACTTGCCAAAACCAATCACCGAACCGCCCAGCGCGCGCGATTGGCTGACCCCGGCATCATCCAGGCCCAGCTTGGCGCCCAGCTGCGAGGCCAGCAGGCCGCTGCCGGCCGACAGCGCGGCCGAGGCGGCGGTGACCTGCTGGGTCTGGTCACTGCTGGCATTGGTCAGGCTGCGGCCCAGCACCAGGTAGGCCAGGGCTTCGGACTGCGACATGGCCGGGTCGGACCAGACATCGGCACGGGGTTGCTGGGCGCGCCCGGTCACATCGATGCCCGCGGTGACATCGCCAATGCGGCGCTCGGCGCGGATGTTGATGCGCGGGTCGGACACCGCGTTGTAGTTCCAGTTGAGGTTGCCGCGGGTGATGGTCAGGTCCTGGCCATAGGCCTTGTAGCGGCCACTGACTTCCAGGCCGCCATTGGCGGTCATCTCGCGGCCCGGCCGCGCCCACACCTGCATCTTGCCGGTCAGCGCGCCCTTCAGGCCGAACCCGGTCATCTTCACCTTGTCGCCCAGGCTGACCGTCAGGTCCATGTCCAGCGGCGAGGTGCGCGATTCCTCCGGATCGGCCGGGTCCAGCACCACCACGTCTTCGGACACCGACGTGCCGCGGTCCAGGCGTTCCAGATCGATGTCGGCCTCGGGCACGTGCACGGTGCCGCGCAGTTCCATCGCGGCCTTGGCCAGGGTGAAATCGAGGTTCGGGTTGGCAATGATGCGCAGTTCGCTCGTGTTGGACACCAGCACGTTCTCGCCATGGATCTTCAGCTGCAGCGGCTGCGCATCGCCGAACCAGGATAGACCGCCGTCCACGTACAGCGTGCCCTGCCCCGAATTGGCCTGCGCGGTGATCTTGGCCGAGCCATCGGGCTGGGCGACGAAGCTGCCCTTGCCCTGGTCGAGGGTCAGGCCCAGCGCCGGGAATTCACCCTTGAAGTTGCTCAGCTGCGCGTCGCCGCCCAGCGACGGCTGGCCACGCGTGCCGCGCAGGCTCACGTGGCCTTCGATCAGGCCGGTGGGGCGCACGATGTCCGGCGAGAACAGCTCCAGCCAGTACAGCCGCGACATGTTCAGGTACAGCTCGCCGTTCAACGGCGCGCTGGCCTCCCAGCCGGTCTGGAATTTCGCGTCGACGAAGCCGTTGCCCTGGAAGCCCAGGCCCAGGTAGCCCTTGATGCTGGCCGGGGTCATGTCCAGCTTCACCGAGAACTGGTCGTAGCGCGCCAGTTCACCACGGTTGGCATTGGCGCCGGTGCCGGTGTTGCGGTTCTCGCCCAGGCGCACCCCGCCTTCCGGCGAACGCACTTCCACGTGGCCCTCCCAGGCGTTGCCGCGCGGGCGGATCTGCGCATCCAGTGTCAGTTCGCCACGCAGGTAGATGCGGCGCCCCGACTGCGGCGGCAACCACGGCTGCACCAGCGACAGCGGCAAGGCATCACCGCGCACCACCAGCCCGTCGCGCGGCCAGTTGGCCTGCGCGCACAGGGCGCCGCCGGTGGCCGCGGCCAGGCAGGTATCGGCCAGCGTGTAGGTGCCGCCGTTCACCGCGAAGGCGGCCGGCGCACGCAACGCCCAGGCATCGCCCTTCACCGGCGCGATGCGCAGGGTGGACAGTTCACCCCGCCATTGCTCGCCCTGCTGGCGCACGCTGCCCTGAAGGTCGATCGCGCCCAGTTCGTTGTGGGTCTGCGCGCTCAGGCGCAGGTTGGACACGCTGCCCTGCGCGTCGATGGCCAGGCGTTCAAGCAGCATGCCGGCATTGACCTGCTGGCCCTGGATCGACAGGCGGCCGGCGTCGCCGCGCCACGGCAGGTTGCCCTGGATGCTCAGGCTCTGCGCGCCGTAGCCATCCCAGTTGATGTTGTTGCCCACCAGATCGGCACGGATGTCCGGCGCATCGCGCGGGCCGGTCACCTGCACCTGGCCGCGCAGGCCGCCATCGGCACCCGGCAGCAGATCACTCAGCTGCAGCGGCTCGAAGCGCGCATCGATATCCAGGCGGTCGCCCACCTTGCCCTTGGCGGTGACCCGGCTGCTGCCGATCGCCAGCGCCAGTTCACCCTGGCCCTGCGCGCCCTGCAGCGCGAACTTGCCTTTGGCATCCACGTTGCGCTGGCGCAGGGTGCCCTTCAGTGCAGGCAGATCGACGGTGGCTTCCAGGGTGGGCGCCGTACCTGCGGCGGCGCTGGCCGGCGGCGGCACCTGGCGGCCCTTCGAGGCAAGGTTGCCCGACAGCCGACCGTCCCAGCCCGGCAGGAAGTAGCCCGGGTCGAAGTCCTTCAGGCTGGCCTTGGCATCCCAGTCCAGCTGCGGTGCCCAGGCCACCTGGCCTTCCACCTGCAACTGGCCACCAGGGGTCTGCGCCACCAGCTCGCGGATCGAAGCGGACTGGTCGTTGCCGCGTACGTCGAAGCGCAGGTCGGCACGTTTCTGCTCGCGCTCGATCTGCGCACGGCCGATCGCCGCCCATGCCTTCAGCGTGCCGGCCAGGCCGAAGCGCGCTTCCTGCAGGGTGACCGGCACCGGCGCACTGCCGGCGGTGTTCGGGTCGGGCTCGGGCACCCAGGTCAGGTTCCGCGCAATCACCGAGAAATTCAGGGTCTGCTGGTCCGGGTTGCTGAAATCGGCGGTGCCCTGCAGGCGGGCTTCACCGCCCAGACCCTTCAGCACCAGCGGCGACACCTTCAGCACCTGGTTTTGCAGCGATACCACCGAAGGCGCCAGCTCCACTTCCTGTGCCCCCTGCTTCAGTTTCCCGTGCAGGTTGGCCTGGCCGCCCTTGCCGGCGGCGGTGAAATCCAGCGACAGCGGTGCGATGGCCGATGCGGCCAGCGCCGGCGACAGCAGCGCCAGATCCAGCTCATCGCTGCGCACGCTGGCGCTCCACGTCGGATCGGTGCGGCCGTCGAACACCAGCATGGCCCGCAACGGCTTGGGCGCGCGGCCGGCCACGCCCACTTCCATGTGCGCCAGGTTGCCGCGTGCAACCAGGCCCAGGGTGGCGGCGGTGCGACCGCGCGGGGCCGGCAGCACGGCGGTCACGGTCACGTCGGTGTCGTAATCCTTGGCCGGAATGTAGCGCCCCTGGGCCGTGAAATCGCCCATGTCGCTGTCCACCACCAGTTGCCGGGCCTGGAATTCGCCGTTCGCGATCTCGATGCCGCCGCGTACGCGGGCGACGTCGATCAGCGGCTCGTTGGCCTGGGTGATGCGGAAGCCGTCGATGGCAATCACATCGGCCTGGATGGCCAGCGGCATCTCGATCTGCGGCAGTGAATCGGGCCACGACGGCATCTCGAACGGCTCATCGCTCTTGGCCAGGTTCAAGGTCGCGTTGGTCAGCTCCAGCCGGTCCAACAGCAGCTTGCGGCCCAGCAGGGGGCGCAGGTCCGGTTCCAGGTGCGCACGCTCGGCGTGGAAATGGATGTCGTCGTAGCGGAAATCGACGTTGTACAGGGTCAGCGGGCCGGCGACCGGGCCATCCACCTTGTCCCAGGTGAAGCTGGCGCCCACCGGCAGCCGCGCCACCACCTGCGCCAGCAGCACGTCGCGGCCGGCCACGGTCTGCAGCAGCCAGTAGACCGCCAGCAGCGCCAGCAGCACCAGGCCCAGCACGCCCCCCCCCGACCACGCCCAGAAGCGGCGGCGACGGTAGAAACGCACGCGCGGCGGCGGGCTGCCCGCCGGCGGATTCGGCGTGGGCGCGCTCACAGGTCCGCTCCGATGTTCAGGTACAGCTGGAACTGCGAATCCGGATTGTTCAGGCCGTGCGCGATATCCACGCGCACCGGGCCCACCGGCGATTTCCAGCGCACGCCGAAGCCGACGCCGGTGTGCAGGTCAATGGTGTTGTCGAACGCACTGCCGGTATCGACAAATACCGCCGCGCCCCATGGGCCGCCGTTGAAATAGTGCTCGTACTCGGCCGAGCCGATCACCAGGTTCTTCGCACCCAGCGCGTACTTGTCCGGCGCCGGCGTGCGCGGGCCGACTTCGCGGAAGGCATAGCCGCGGATGCTGCGGTCGCCACCGGCGAAGAAGCGCAGGCTGGGCGGCATGGCCACCAGGTCGCTGGTCCAGGTGGTGCCGCCTTCGCCGCGCAGGATCAGGCGGTTGCTTTCACCAATGGGGATGTACCAGCGCAGCAGCAGGTTGGCCTGCACGAAGCTGGTGTCCGAGCCGGCACCCTCCACGCCGCCGCGCAGGGTGGCGCTGCCACTCACGCCGCTGCGCGGAAACAATTCATCGTCCACGTTCACGTAGTCGGCCACCAGCTGCGGGTAGACCAGCGTGGAGGTGTTGTACACCGCATCGGTGAACTCGGTGCCCGAGGCGTAGCGCCAGCGCTCGCGCAGCGCGTTGATCGAGGCGATGGCCGTCCAGTGTTCGTTGATCTCGCCACTGCGGCTGGCGATCAGCTTGAAGTTGCGCAGATCGATGTAGTCGGTCTGCTCGTCATAGGCGCTGGCGGTCAGTCCATACCAGCCATCCAGCCACTTGAACGCCGGTACGCGGTAGGTGCTGACCAGGCTCTTGCGCTTCTGCGCATAGTCCAGCTGGGTGTTCATCTTGTGGCCGCGGCTGTTCAGGAACCGCCGCTCCACGCCGCCGCGCACACCGGCGCCACTTTCACTACCGTAGCTCAGACCAGCGGTGTAGATGGTGCGCTTGGCGCGGGTCAGCTTCACGTCAATCGGCACTTCGCCATTGTCGTCGGCCTGGTCCGGCCGCGGCTGGATGTCGATCACGCTGAAGTAGTCCAGCTTGGTCAGCGATTCGCGCAGGCGGTCCAGCTTGCCTTCGTGGAAGTAGCTGCCCTGTTCCCAGTACACCAGCGGGTCGAACAGCTTGTCGACGAAGTAATCCTGCTCGAAGCGCACCGGGCCCATGTTGTAGCGGCGGCCGCTGTCCCAGGTCAGGTCGATGTCGGCGGCGTTCTCGGCGCGGGTGATCTGCACCTGGCGCTGGGTGTAGTCGGCATCGAAGTAGCCGCGCTCGGCCAGGCGCCGGGTCACGGTGATCTTGCTGGCTTCGTACTGGGTATGTTCGAAGCGCTGGCCCTTGCGCGGCTTGAACGCGGCCAGGTCATCCTGCAGGTACTGGTCGTAGGTGGCCGGGCCGGTGATGTCGATGTGCTCGCGGCGCACGGTTACCGGCGGGCCCTTTTCCACGTGGATCACCACCCGCAGGTGTTCGTCCTGGCGTGGCGCCTCCACGGTGATCACCGGGTTGTAGTAACCAAAGGGCTCCAGTGCATGGCGGGTCTGCCGCTCGGCCTGCGAAAGCAGGTATTCCAGGCGCGATTCGCCCTGTTCCTTGCCGATGGTTTCATAGAGCGACAGCGAGACCTCGATGTTCTCGATCATCTCGGCGTCGTCGCCCTTGTCCAATCCCTTGATTTCCACCTTGTCGATGGTGCCGCGCGCGTGGGCGGACGAGGCCACGGCGAAGGACAGGAGCACCAGGGGCAGGGCGTAGTTCTTTGGCTGCATGCGGCACAGCATACCGACCGCGCGTGACGATGCGAAATGCTGCGCGCGAATCGGGATCGGTTGTTAAGTGGCAGTCAAAATGCGCGCCTTTGTGCGCATCATCGGCACGAAAAAGGGAACGCCGGGCATGGCCCGGCGCTACCTGTTCCAGTAGACCCACGCCATGCGTGGATGGGGGGCGGCCCCGTCAGCTCGACAGATGTTCGATCGCCGCCACCTTGCCCAGGCGCTCGCCCAGCAGGGTCAGCAGCGCCAGTCGGTTGCCACGCAGGGCCAGGTCTTCGGCATTGACCATCACGCCATCGAAGAAGGCATCGACCTGCGGGCGCAGGCGGGCCAGGCGCGCCAGCACGGCCACGTAATCCTTGTGGTGCAGGCTGGCGCCGGTGTCGTCGATGGCCGCGGTCACGGCCTCGGCCAGCGCGCGCTCGGCGTCTTCCTGCAGCAGCGAGGCATCGATCTGGCCCGGGATGTCGCCTTCGGCCTTGCGGAGGATATTGCGGATGCGCTTGTTGGCCGCTGCCAGCGCCTCGGCTTCCGGCAGCGCGGCAAACGTGCCGATTGCGTCAAGGCGACGGTCGAAGTCATACAGCGAGGCCGGCTTCAGTTCGGCCACGGCGTTGAAGTGGGTGGCCGGCACGCCCTTGTCGCTGTAATAGCCCTTCAGGCGGTCCAGGATGAAGTCGTACAGCTCACCCACGTCGGCCTGCACATTGCGCGCGGCCAGGCCGGCGTTGGCGCTGGCCAGCAGCGCGCGCAGGTCCAGCTCGAAACCGCTTTCGATGATGGTGCGGGCCAGGCCCAGCGCGTTGCGGCGCAGGGCGAACGGGTCCTTGTTGCCGGTCGGCTTCAGGCCTGCGGCGAAACCACCGGCCAGGGTATCCACGCGCTCGGCAATGGCCAGCACCTTGCCCAGCGGCGACAGTGCGATGTCATCGCCACCGAAGCGCGGCTGGTAGGCCTCGTCGATGGCCAGCGCCACCTCCGGCGATTCGCCACCGGCCACGGCGTAGTGGCGGCCGGCGATGCCCTGCAGTTCCGGGAATTCATTGACCATGCGCGACTGCAGGTCGTTCTTGGCCAGCTGTGCGGCACGCTTGGCCAGCACCGGGTCGGCTCCGACCTGCGGCGCGATCACCTCGGCCAGCGCCGACACGCGCGCCACCTTGTCGGCCACGCTGCCCAGCTTGGCCTGGTAGGTCACCGTCTTCAGGCCCTCGCCCATCGCGTCCAGGCCCTGCTTCAGGTCTTCGTCGAAGAAGAACTTGGCATCGGCGAAACGCGGGCGGATCACGCGCTCGTAGCCCTTGGCCACTTCGGCCACGTCCTTCGATTCGATGTTGGCGATGCCGATGAACTTCTCGGTCAGCTTGCCGCTGTCGTCCAGCACCGGGAAGAACTTCTGGTTGATCTCCATCGTCTCGATCAGCGCTTCCTGCGGCACCGCCAGGAACGCGCGCTCGAAGCTGCACAGCACCGCCGAGGGCCACTCGACCAGGTTCACCACCTGCTCCAGGTTGTCCTCGGTGATGCGGGCGCTGCCACCGGCCTGGCCAGCAGCGGCCTCGACCTCGGCAACGATGCGCGCGCGGCGCTCGGCCGGGTCGACCAGCACCTTGGCCGCGCGCAGCGACTCCACGTAGTCCTGCGGCTGGCTCAGCCACACAGTCTTGTCGTGGTGGAAGCGGTGGCCGCGGCTCATGCGGTCGGCCTTCAGGCCGAACAGCTCGGCCTCGACGATGTCCGCGCCGTGCAGCAGCACCAGCCAGTGCGCCGGGCGGGCGAAGCCCCAGTCGTGGTCGCCCCAGCGCATCGGCTTGGGAATCGGCATCGCGGCGATGGCCTCGCGCAGGATCTCCGGCAGCAGCGCAGCGGTGCGTGCGCCCGGGCTCACCGCACGGTGGACGAAGCGCTCGCCCTTGTTGTCGCTGGTCTTTTCCAGTGCGGTCCAGTCGATCCCGGCCTTGGCCGCGAAGCCCTGCAGGGCCTTGGTCGGCTGGCCTTCGGCGTCCAGCGCGATGTTCAGGTACGGGCCCAGCACTTCCGAACGCTGTTCGGGCTGTTCCAGGCCGACGCCGGGCAGCAGCACGGCCAGGCGGCGCGGGGTCGACAGCGGGCGTGCATCGCCCAGTTCCAGCTCGACGCCGCGCTTGCGCAGGCCGTCGACAACGCCATCGAAGAAGGCCTGGGCCAGGCCCGGCAGTGCCTTCACCGGCAGCTCTTCGGTGCCCAGTTCGATCAGCAGGGGGGACAGATGGCTCATCGTTTCAATCCTGTGGTGGGGGCGCAGCGCGCAACGCGTCCGGCGCCCGGAAGTAGTGGAAAGCGCGGCCCTCAGGCCTTCTTCGCGCCCGGGAAGCCCAGCTTCTCGCGCTGCTCGTAGTAGGCCTTGGCCACCGCCTGGGCCAGCGCGCGCACGCGCAGGATGTAGCGCTGGCGTTCGGTCACGCTGATCGCGCGGCGCGCATCCAGCAGGTTGAAGGTGTGGCTGGCCTTCATTACCTGCTCGTAGGCCGGCAGCGGCAGGTTCACTTCCACCAGCTTCTGCGCCTCGCGCTCACACGCATCGAAGCGGTGGAACATCTCTTCCACGTCGGCGTGTTCGAAGTTATAGGTGCTCTGCTCCACCTCGTTCTGGTGGTACACGTCGCCGTAGGTCACCGGCTGGCCGTCCGGGCCGTAGGTCCAGACCAGGTCGTAGACGTTGTCGCAGTTCTGCAGGTACATGCACAGGCGCTCGAGACCGTAGGTGATCTCGCCCAGCACCGGGCGGCACTCCAGGCCACCGGCCTGCTGGAAGTAGGTGAACTGGGTCACTTCCATGCCGTTGAGCCAGACTTCCCAGCCCAGGCCCCAGGCACCCAGGGTCGGCGATTCCCAGTTGTCTTCCACGAAGCGCAGGTCGTGCACCAGCGGGTCGATGCCCAGTGCCTTCAGCGAATCCAGGTACAGCTGCTGGATGTTGTCCGGCGCCGGCTTCATCGCCACCTGGTACTGGTAGTAGCGCTGCAGGCGGTTGGGGTTCTCGCCGTAACGGCCGTCGGTGGGGCGGCGCGAGGGCTGCACGTAGGCCGCATTCCAGCCTTCCGGGCCGATCGCACGCAGGAAGGTGGCCGGGTGGAACGTACCGGCGCCCACCTCCAGGTCGAGCGGCTGGATGAGCACGCAGCCCTGCTGGGCCCAGAACTGGTTCAGGGTCTGGATCAGGCCCTGGAAGGTGATCGGTACGGTCGGGGTCGCGGACATGCGGACGATTCTTGGCCGGCTGAGGGGTGCGCTAGTATAACGGCCGACCTGCGGGGCATTCCGTACCCGGGAGGAGCAGGCAGATGGATCACCGGCTGCCGGTGGGGAGTTCGGGTGATTCGGCCGCGGTACCGCTGCCGCCAGGGCGGCTGCAGTTCGAGCAGGTGGCTGCCGCCGTGCTGGCCGATGGCCTGGTCGCGCCACAGGACCGCGAGCGCGTGCGCTTTTCCGCACAGGGCGCGCGCAATGCCAGCGAAGTGCATCCGCTGGTGCTGCTGTCGAACCTGAAACTGGCGGCCAGCAGCGGCGGCGAACTGAGCCTGGAACGGCTGACCGAATGGCTGGCCCAGCGTAGCGGCTGCCGCTACCTGCGCATCGACCCGACCCGGGTGGACGTGGCCAGCGTGACCGCCGTGGCCTCGCACGCCTATGCGCGCCGCCATCGCTTCCTGCCACTGGCGGTGGACAGCGAACGGGTGCTGGTGGCCACCAGCGAACCGCTGGCGCAGGAATGGCGCCGCGACCTGCAGCACCTGACCCGGCGCCAGATCGAACTGGCGGTGGTCAACCCGCTGGACCTGCACCGCTACACGATGGAGTTCTTCGGCGTGACCCGCTCGGTGCGCGGGGCCCGCGGCGACGTGCGCGGCGAAGCCAACGCCACCCTGCCCAGCTTCGAACAGCTGGTGGAGCTGGGCCGCACCGGCGACGTCAACGCCGACGACCAGCACATCGTGCACATCGTCGATTGGCTGCTGCAGTACGCCTACGAACAGCGCGCGTCGGACATCCACCTGGAACCGCGCCGCGAGATGGGGCGCATGCGCTTCCGCATCGATGGCGTGCTGCACAAGGTGTTCGAGGTGCCGCCGGCGGTGATGACCGCCGTGGTCAGCCGCATCAAGGTGCTGGGGCGCATGGATCTGGCCGAGCGCCGGCGCCCGCAGGACGGCCGCATCAAGACCCGCTCGCCGGGCGGGCGCGAAGTCGAAATGCGCCTGTCGACCATGCCCACCGCCTTCGGCGAGAAGTGCGTGATGCGCATCTTCGACCCCGATGCGGCCTTCAAGAGCATCGACCAGCTCGGCTTCAGCCCGCAGGAAGCGGCCGGCTGGAACGCGCTGGTGGAGCGCCCGCACGGCATCGTGCTGGTCACCGGGCCGACCGGTTCGGGCAAGACCACCACCCTGTATTCCACCCTGAAGCGGCTGGCCACGCCGGACGTGAACGTGTGCACGGTGGAAGACCCGATCGAGATGATCGCCGCCGAGTTCAACCAGATGCAGGTGCAGACCAACATCGACCTGGATTTCGCCGCGGGCGTGCGCACCCTGCTGCGGCAGGACCCGGACATCATCATGATCGGCGAGATCCGCGACCTGGAAACCGCGCAGATGGCGGTGCAGGCCTCGCTCACCGGCCATCTGGTGCTGTCCACCCTGCACACCAACGACGCGCCCTCGGCCATCACCCGGCTGCTCGACATCGGCGTGCCGCACTACCTGCTGGCCTCCACCGTGAACGGCATCCTGGCCCAGCGCCTGGTGCGCACGCTGTGCCCGCACTGCAAGCAGCCGCACACGCTGGGACCGGCCGATTGGGCGGTGCTGGCTGATGGCCATGCAGCATATCCAGATGCCGCCACGCCCTGTCGGCCGGTCGGTTGCCTGGAGTGCCGGCGCACCGGTTTCCTCGGCCGCATCGGGCTGTATGAGTTGCTGCCATTGGGCTCGCGCCTGCGCGGGCTGATCCGCGCGGACATGGATCTGGCCGGTTTCAGCCGGGCCGCGCGTGCTGAAGGATTGCGAACCCTGCGCCAGGCTGGGCTTGAAAAGGTGGCGCAGGGGCTGACTACAATCGAGGAAGTCCTGTCAGTCCTGCCGCCCCCGGATGAATCCAGCGCCCTTCCTGATCCTTGAAACCGGCCGCCCGGTGCCGACCCTGCGCCGTTACGGGCGCTTTCCGCACTGGATCCGCGTGGCCGCCGGCCTGGACGAACGGCAGACCGTGGTGGTCGATGTCGAACACGGTGCCGCCCTGCCCGACGCACGTGGCTTCGCCGGCGTGCTGGTCAGCGGTTCGGCCGCCTACGTGACCGACCGTGCCGAATGGAGCGAGCGCAGCGCGGCCTGGCTGCGTGCGGCCGCCCATGATGGCGTGCCGGTGTTCGGCATCTGCTACGGCCACCAGCTGCTGGCCCATGCACTGGGCGGGGAAGTGGCCTACAACCCGGCCGGGCGCGAATCGGGCACGATCGAACTGGAGCTGGACCCGGCCGCCGCCGAGGACCCGTTGTTCAGCGGGCTGCCGCGCCATTTCGCCGCCCACGCCACCCACCTGCAGACCGTGCTGCGTGCGCCGGAAGGTGCCGCGGTGCTGGCCCGCTCGCCGCTGGATGGCTGCCATGCCTTCCGCTGGGGCCGGCAGGCCTGGGGCGTGCAGTTCCATCCCGAATTCGCCACCCACCACATGCGCGGCTACGTGCGCGCCCGCGCCGACTGCATCGGCCGCCACGGCGGCTGCGCACGCAGCGTGGAACGGGCGGTCAGCGCGGCACCGCTGGCGCGCCAGCTGCTGCGCCGTTTCGTGCGCCAGGCCCGGCTGTCTTCAGCCCAGCAGGTGGCAAAACAGGGATAATCGGCGGCACGGGCCCCGGCCCGGCCCCCTTACTGTCCTTCCCGGATGTCCATGAAAGAGATTCGCAAGCTGCCGGCTTCGGCGGGCGCCCAGTGGTTGCTGGATACGTTCTCCCTGTACCGGCGTGCGCCGCTGCAGCTGGCCCGGATCGGCCTGACCTGGATGCTGGTCAGCTGGGTGGTCACCCTGCTGTCCACGCTCATTCCGGGCGTGGCGGGGCTGGCGGTGCAGCTGATGACCCTGGCCATCTCGCCCATCATGTTCGGCGGCATGCTGTACGCCGTGGGCGAGATCGACGAAGGCCGCCCGGGCCTGGCCACGCACCTGCTGCAGCCGATCCGCGACCACCGTGTCAGCCACCTGCTGGTGCCGCTGGCGATCCAGGTGCTGGCGGTGCTGCTGCTGGGCGTGCTGCTGTACCTGATGATCGGCCGCGAGGGCTTTGCCGCCTTCAGCGAGGTCATGAAGCGGATGGAAGAGATCGGCCAGAGCGGGCAGCAGATCAGCCCCGATGATGCCGCCGCCCTGGTGGCCAACCTGCCGGCCAAGCGCATCGCGCTGTGGCTGCTGCTGGTGTTCATCACGGCCATCGGCCTGACCCTGGCCATGTTCACCCAGCCGGCGCTGGTGGTGTTCGACAAGCAGAGCGGCATGCACGCGCTGCGCCTGAGCCTGCAGGGCTGCGTGGAAAACCTGGGGGCGATGGTGGTGTTCGCGCTGCTGGGCGTGATCGCGCTGTTCTGCGGCTACATCGCCTTCGTCATCGTCATCCAGCTGGCCATGCTGATCGGCGGCCCGCTGGCTGCCGCGTTCATCGCCCAGCTGGTGCTGACCACCGTGCTGATGCCGCTGTACGTAGGCGCCGTGTACGCGGCCTGGAAGCAGATGTTCGTGCACCGTGGCAGCCGCGCGGTGCCGCCGATCCCGGCCACGCCGCCGGCCAACGACGTCTTCCACGCCTGAGCTGCACCGCAGTAGCAACTGTCTTGTCAGGGGCTGCCGAGGGCCACCTCGGCGTCCCG
>NZ_JACVUD010000036.1:0-36098 GCF_016624905.1 Stenotrophomonas sp. S49
TGGACCTATTGATTAAGAGTCAACTGCTCTACCAACTGAGCTAACAGCCCGAAATCGGGGCGCGAATTATGACCCGATCCGCGAGGGCGTTGCAAGCACTTTTTTCAACATTGTTGAAACAAGCACTGCAACCGGCGATCCATCGCGAAGGGTTACATCTGAAGAAAAAAGCCACCTGGCGAACCAGGTGGCTTCCGTCTTGGTGGGCTGTCAAGGATTCGAACCTTGGACCTATTGATTAAGAGTCAACTGCTCTACCAACTGAGCTAACAGCCCGTGAAACTCAGACGCACATTGTAACGTGCATTCTGTTTATTGCAATACCGTGTCGGCGTTGCCGATGCGGTTGAATCAGTGGGGTGGCTGAGGGGATTCGAACCCCCGACCACCGGAATCACAATCCGGTACTCTAACCAACTGAGCTACAGCCACCACTGAAACTTTCGCTGCACCGCCAATGCTGCTGGCGTTGAAGCTTGAAACGTTGCCCGGGGCCGTTACCGAAGTTCCGATCCGCCGAAGCGAGTCCGACATTCTGGTGCAGCCGCCGCGCTTTTGCAAGCACTTCTTCACATCGCACCGGCGATACCCTGGACTGTCGCGCCGATGGCGCGCCCGACAGGAATCGAACCTGTAACCGCCGGCTTAGAAGGCCGGTGCTCTATCCAGTTGAGCTACGGGCGCCCGAACCGGAACGGCGTCCAATCCGACATGGCGTGGGATTGGTCGGGGTAGAGGGATTCGAACCCCCGACATCCTGCTCCCAAAGCAGGCGCGCTACCAGACTGCGCTATACCCCGGTGATGCTTCCCCACCAGGCACAGGCCCGGCGAGCTGGCCATTGTGGCCAAGCGCGGCGCAGCCTGTCAACGCGGCCGGCAGCAACCGGGCCGCCCCGGCGCGACCACCACAGCAGCGTAAGCAGCCATCGGCTATGCTCGCAGCCAGCGGCCGGATGGCCGTAACGATCCCCTTTTCGCACGGAGACTTCGCATGCGCAGCGGCAACCCGGCTCTTTCCGAGTCGACCTTCCTGGACCTGGCCAGCGGCTCGGTGGTCACCCACCCCGACCAGGCCATGACCCTCAACGGCACCGTCAACAAGACCGGCATCCTGCTGCTGTTGACCGTGCTGACCGCTGCCTTTGCCTGGAACCAGACCGTGGACGACTACGGCCAGGTGATGGCCGGGGCGAAGCTGTACGCCATGGGCGGCGCGATCGGCGGCCTGGTGCTGGCGCTGATCACCGTGTTCAAGAAGGAATGGTCGCCGGTGACCGCGCCGCTGTACGCGCTGGTGGAAGGCCTGTTCCTGGGCGCCATTTCCGCGGTGTTCGAGCTGCGCTTCCCGGGCATCGTGTTCCAGGCCGTGCTGCTCACCTTCGGTACCCTGTTCGCCCTGCTGCTGGCCTACCGCAGCGGCCTGATCAAGGCGACCGAGAACTTCAAGCTGGGCGTGGTCGCGGCCACCGGCGGCATCGCCCTGCTCTACCTGGCCTCGTTCGTGCTGGGCTTCTTCAACATCAACGTGCCGGTGATCCATGACGCCAGCTGGCTGGGCATTGCCTTCAGCCTGTTCGTGGTGGTGGTGGCCGCACTGAACCTGGTGCTGGATTTCGACTTCATCGAAAGCGGCGTGGCCCAGCGCGCGCCGAAGTACATGGAGTGGTATGGCGCATTCGGCCTGATGGTGACCCTGGTCTGGCTGTACGTCGAATTCCTGCGCCTGCTGTCGAAGATCCAGCAGCGCTGATCGCAGACACGGCTGTAAACGACAAGCCGCGATCCGCAAGGGTCGCGGCTTTTTCGTAGGTCTCACGCGGTAGAGTCGAGCTTGCTCGACTGCTCCCGATCCAGTCGAGCAAGCTCGACTCTACGGAACCCCCACCCCATGCCCAACACCTTCCACAGCTACCGCCCCGCCGAGGGCCACGGCCTGCCGCACGATCCGTTCAACGCCATCATCGGCCCGCGCCCGATCGGCTGGATTTCCAGCTGCAACGCCGAGGGCGCGCTGAACCTGGCACCCTACAGCTTCTTCAACGCGTTCAACTACATCCCGCCGATCATTGGCTTCTCCAGCCAGGGCCGCAAGGATTCGCTGCACAACATCGAGGCCACCGGCGAGTTCGTCTGGAACCTGGCCACGTTCGCGCTGGCTGAAGCGATGAACGAGAGCTGCCGCGCGGTGCCGCCGGAGGTGGACGAGTTCGCCCTGGCCGGGCTGACCCCGCTGGCGTCCACCCAGGTGCGCCCGCCGCGCGTGGCGCAGAGCCCGGTCAGCATGGAGTGCCGCTGCACGCAGATCGTGCGCCTGCGCGATGCCGCCGGGCAGGACACCAACGGCTGGCTGGTCCTGGGCGAAGTGGTGGCCGTGCATATCGACCAGCGGATGCTGGTGGATGGCATCTACGACACCGCCGCCGGCGACCCCATCCTGCGCGGTGGCGGCCCTGCCGACTACTTCCGGGTGAGTGCCGAACAACGCTTCCGCATGTTCCGCCCGGCCTGAGCATCAGCCACTGCGCCACGCCGCATAGTGCGTGGCCAGATGGTCGATCAGCGCCCGCACCTTGGGCGCCAGCGCACGTGCGTGCGGATACAGCGCGAAGTAGCAGCGCTGGCCGCCATGCCAGGCCGGAAGCACGCGCACCAGGCGACCGGCACGCAGGTCCTCCTGCACGGTCAACGCAGTAAACAGACTGATGCCCATGCCCGCCAGCACCGCCGCATACAGGGCCGGCGTGGCGTCCACGCGCAGGCGCTGGCCGGCGTCGATCGTGGCGGTGGCGGCACGCGGGCCGTGCAGGTGCCACGGCGCACTGGCAGCGGTGGGGCTGAAGCCCAGCAGCGCATGCTGCTGCAGATCCGCCACTTGCCGCGGCAAGCCATGCCGCGCCAGATACGCTGGCGCCGCCACCAGGATGCGTGGGCAACGGGCCAGCTCGCGCGCTACCAGCTGACTGTCCGGCAGCGATGGCGCAATGCGCAGAGCAAGATCGAAACCGCCGCCCACGATGTCGACCAGTTGATCGTCGGCCGACAGATCCAGCGAGACCTGCGGATAGCGGGCGAGGAAAGCCGGCAGCCAATGCGGCAGTTCCTGGCTGGCCACCACCTGCGGCACGCTGATGCGCAGGCGTCCGCTGGGCTGTGCCTGGCCGGCGCGGGCGCGATCATCGGCCGCGTCCAGGCGATCCAGCAGGCCGACCGCTTCGCCGTAGTACTCGCGGCCGGCCTCGGTGAGCGACAGGCGGCGGCTGTTACGGTCGAGCAGGCGCACCTGCAGGTGCTCTTCCAGTTGCCGCAGTTGCCGCGACATTGCCGAATGGGTGGTGCCCTGGCGCTCGGCGGCGGCGCTGAAACTGCCCGCTTCGACGATGGCGCGCAGCGCGCGCAGGGCGGCGAATTGATCCATCGAAGACAGCCCCCGGAAGCGGAGCCCGCGATCTGCGGGCCCCGCCAGCTTATCAAGCGCCGTCGCCGGCCTTGCGCACCGGCAGTGCCAGGACCGCATCGGTGCCCAGCACCTGGCCGAAAGCATCTTCGATCTGCGCCAACGATGCCTCGTGCAGCGCGCGGTGACCGATACGCTGGCCGCCGGCCAGGTCCAGATCCCGGCTGGCAGTGGCATCGCCGGCCACGATCACGCGGTAGCCGCGCGGGGCGGCGGCGGCGTCGCGGGCAGCACCGACCACGCAGGCGTGGGTCTGCAGGCCGGTCACGATCAGGGTGTCGATGCCGGCATCCTTCAACGTCTTGTCCAGCACGGCGGCAGAGGCGCCGGCGAACACGCTCACGTTGTCCTTCTGCACCACGGTGTCGCCCGGGCGCGGCTGCAGGTCACGGTGGAAGGCGGCATTGACGCTGCCCTGCGCGAACAGCGGCGCGCCGGCCGGCAGCACGTGCTGCACATGGATCACGCGGATGCCATTGGCATCGGCGAACTCGACCACCCGCTTGGCCTGTCGCAGCGCCACCACCCCATCGGGAATGACCATACGGCCGCCGCTGAAGCCAGACGCGGCGCTGGCATCGAAGTACTCGTTCTGGAAGTCGATCACCAGCACGGCGGTGCGGGCGGCATCCAGGGCCGCTACCGTCGGCGCGCTGGCCATATGGCGGATGGTGGGATGGGCCGGCTCGGCCGCGGCGACCGGGGCGGTGGTGGCCATGCCGATCAGGCTGGCCAGGCCGAAAGCGGTAAGGTTCATGGGGCAACTCCTGTGCGAGGGGAAAGTAGGCACAGGATGTGGTGCGGACGACGCACGAACCAGCCGCGCAAGAGCACATGAACTGTGCAGAAAACGCACAGTCGAGTCGAGCCATGCTCGATTGCGCTGCGTAGAGCACGGCTCGCCGCTAAGACGCCAGCTTGACCCCGTTGAGCCGCACGATCATCGCGTGGTCGCGCCCCAGCACCACTTCGGCGGTATTGCTGCCGGCACGCACGGCACCTGCGAGGCCTGGCGGATACTTCACTGGCACGCCGGCCAGCGTCTGTACATGCTCGGGCGGAGAAAACTGGAGCCTGATCACGAACGCCGCACAATTGCCTTCGAGCAGATACACAGGCAGCCCTGCTGGAAATTCGATCAGCCGCAGGATGCGCGCCTCGCTCTCCCGCAGGCGGCGCAGGGGCACGCCCTGCTTCCGCAGGCGGCGCAGCACGCGCTGGGCGCGGGACCACGGCCAGTAGAAGGTGGCGTAGATCGCCACGCCGATGGCATAGACGGCAACGGCCGCCACGACCCACACAGCCGCTTCGGGCATCTGAAAAAACATCCTTTCGGTGAATACCTCCGTTGAAAACGCAGACGGGCCGTCCAAGGACGGCCCGTCTTCAACACTTCCTGCCTGTACTGGACATCGCCTGAAACGATCCCCAGCAGGAAGGCGCAGCCGCTTACAGGCGGCTGGCGATGGCCTTGGCGAAGCCCATGGTGGTGCCCGTGCCGCCCAGGTCGCCGGTCAGCGAATCCTTGGCTTCCATGGTGGCCACGATGGCCTTGCGCAGGCGCTCGGCGTTTTCCGGCTGGCCGATATGGTCCAGCATCTGTGCGGCGGCCAACAGCAGCGCGCACGGGTTGGCCTTGCCCTGGCCGGCGATGTCCGGCGCGGTGCCGTGCACGGCTTCGAAGATCGCCGCGTCCTTGCCGATGTTGGCACCCGGGGCCAGGCCCAGGCCGCCGACCAGACCGGCGCAGAGGTCGGAGATGATGTCGCCGAACAGGTTGGTGGTGACGATCACATCGAACTGTTCCGGACGCATCACCAACTGCATGCAGCAGTTGTCGACGATCATTTCCTGGAACTCGATGTCCGGGTACTGCGCGGCCACTTCACGGGCGACGTTCAGGAACAGGCCCGAGGTCGACTTGATGATGTTGGCCTTGTGCACGGCGGTGACCTTCTTGCGGCCGACGCTGCGGGCCAGCTCGAAGGCGTAGCGCACGATGCGCTCGGAGCCCTTGCGGGTGATGCGGGTGCCCGAGAAGGCGGTCTCACCGTCAGCCGAGACTTCCTGACCTTCAGCCAGGTACGCGCCTTCGGTGTTCTCGCGCACGGTGATCAGGTCGACGTTGTCGAAGCGCGACTTGGTGTTCGGGAAGGTGTGGGCCGGACGCACGTTGGCGTACAGGTCGAAATGGCGGCGCAGGCTGACGTTGATCGAGGTGAAGCCACCACCGACCGGGGTGGTCAGCGGGCTCTTCAGCGCCACCTTGTTGCGCGCGATCGATTCCAGGGTCACCGCCGGCATCAGGTCGCCGTGCTTTTCCAGGGCCACCAGGCCGGCGTCGGCGTCTTCGTACTCCAGGCCAGCGTTCAGCTGGTCCAGCACGTACAGGGTGGCGTCCATGATTTCCGGGCCGATGCCGTCGCCGCGGATGACCGTAATTTTCTGCGTCATTGATCGATGTTCCGAACAGGGGGAAGTACGCCGTCCGGACGTGCCCGGAAACGCCGGCGCAAAGGAAGTTTCACCCGCAATTATGCCTGAGCCGGGGCCGAGGTCCCAAATAGACCATGGTCCGGTAGCGCCGGGCCATGCCCGGCGGTCGGCACACCCGCTATTCGCCGGGCATGGCCCGGCGCTACCAGAAGCCGATCAAGGCTCCTGGGCGGCGGGATCGCGGGAAAGCCCCCTGCGCGCGTCCGGTAGCGCCGGGCCGTGCCCGGCGGCTGTTCGTTCAGCTGCCCGCCGGGCATGGCCCGGCGCGGCTTCAGTGCTCGTGCGCTTCGGGGGCGGCGGCGCCGCCTTCCAGCTGGTCGAGGAAATCGACGGCACGGCGCAGGTGCGGGATGACGATCGAACCGCCCACCACCAGGCCCACCGAGAAGGTCTCGAAGAACTCTTCGCGGGTCACCCCGGCGTCCTTGCACTGGGCCACGTGGTAGCTGATGCAGTCATCGCAGCGCAGCACCATCGAGGCCACCAGGCCCAGCAGTTCCTTGGTCTTCACATCCAGCGCGCCTGCCTGGTAGGTCTGCGTGTCCAGCGCGAAGAAACGGCGCACGACCTGGTTGGGTTCACCCAGGATGCGCTCGTTCATGCGCTTGCGGAACGCGGTGAACTCGGCGATGCGGTCCTTGCTGCCCTCGTCGGCGGCGCTCATGCCTGCCCCTGCCCGGCCAGCAGCGGCTCAAGCTTGCCTTCACGGTGCAGGGCCATCATGTCGTCATAGCCTCCCACGTGGACTTCACCCACGAAGATCTGCGGCACGCTGGTACGGCGGGTCAGCGCCATCATCTTCTCGCGCTCGGCCGGGTCCAGGTCGATGCGGACCTCGGTCCACTGCTGGCCCTTGCTCTTGAGGAAGTTCTTGGCGGCCACGCAGTACGGGCATACGGCGGTGGAATAGATGGTGATGGCGGGGCTGGCGCCGGAGGGCTGGGCTGTCACGGGAAACTCCACGATGGATCGACGGTCTGTATATGGTACCGGTGCGCTGGAATTTCCACGCCACCACCGCAACACTGTGGATTAACGAAGGGTTGCCCCCTGCCCTGCCACGCTGTGCCCGCCCTGCCCCGAGGATGTCCCGCTTGCGAGCCCTGCTGCTGACCACCGCCGTTACCCTGGCCCTGGCCATGCCGCTGGCCCGCGCCCAGGAAAAGCTGCCCGACATCGGCTCGTCGGCCGGCGAGCTGCTGACCCCGGCCCGCCAGGCCGAGTACGGCGCAATGATGCTGCGCGAGCTGCGCAACTACGGTTACCTGCTGGACGACCCGCTGGTGAACGACTGGCTGCAGACCATGGGCACCCGGCTCGGCTCCAACAGCGACCAGCCCCGCCAGTCCTACACCTTCTTCATGATGAAGGACCGGCAGATCAACGCCTTCGCCACCCTGGGCGGCTACATCGGGGTCAACGCAGGCCTGGTGCTGACCGCCGAGCGCGAAGATGAAGTGGCCGCGGTGCTGTCCCATGAAATCGCCCACGTGACCCAGCAGCACGTGCTGCGCGGGGTGGAACGGGCCCAGCGCGACCAGATTCCGATCCTGCTGGGCATGCTGGCGGCGGTGGTGGCCGCCCAGGCCAGCGGCGGCAATTCATCCGGCGACGCCACCATGGCCGCGATCAGTTCCGGCATGGGACTGATGCAGCAGCGGCAGATCAACTACACCCGCTCCAACGAATCGGAAGCCGACCGCCTGGGCATCCGCACCCTGTCGCGCAGCGGCTACGACGTGGACGCGATGGCCGGTTTCTTCGAACGCATGTCCGCGGCCATGCGCGGCAACGACGGCGGCTACAGCATTCCCGACTTCCTGCGCACCCACCCGGTCAACACCACGCGCATCAGCGAAGCCAAGGCGCGCGCCGAGCAGATGAAGAAGGACACGGTGGTACTGACCACCACCACCCCGGGCGGTGAGCGCAAGGAGCGGGTGAATCCTGCCGACCCCAGCCTGTCCGAGCCGCTGTTGCGCGGCAACAACCCGCTGCTGCCCGGCAGCGTGCTGCGCCTGCCGATCGGCCAGCTCAACCGCGGCCCCAGCGGCGATTTCGACTGGGCCCGCGAGCGCCTGCGCGTGCTCAGTGGCGACAACAGTGGCGAGGTGGACCGTGAGTACGCCGATCTGGCCAAGCGGCAGAAGAACGGGCTGACCGATGCGCAGCGCTATGGCCAGGCCCTGGCCGGCATGCGCGGCAGCCGCAGCGGTGCGCTGCAGTCGCGCCAGGCGCTGGCCGCCCTGGCCCAGACCCACCCCGACAACCTGTGGCTGGCGCTGGCCCTGGCCGAAGCCGAATCGCGCTCGGGCCAGCCCGCCCAGGCCAACGCGCGCTTCGAACAGCTGCTGCGCCAGCACCCCAACAGCCGGCCGGTGGCGCTGACCTACGCCGAGATCCTGAACGAACAGGGCGGGCGCGAGGCCGGCCAGCGCGCCCAGGCCATGCTGCGCCCGCTGCTGTCGCAAAGTGGTAACGATCCGGTCTTCCAGCAGCGTTACGCCCGTGCCAGCGAACTGGCCGGGGACAGCGTGCGTGCCAGCGAAGCCTATGCCGAAGCCGCCTTCCTGGGGGGCCGCCCGGAACAGGCCCTGATGCAGCTGCAGGCGCTGAAGCGCAACCCGGAGCTGGACTACGTGGGCCGTGCCCGCGTGGACGCGCGCATCGAGGCGATCACCCCCACCGTGCTGGAGTTGCGCCGCCAGGGCGTGCAGGACCCGGAACTGGACCGCCGCTGAGGCGCGGATGACCGGTGTGTGGCAGCGGGGTATTTATCCGGCCGGGTCGTCACAAACATGTCATCAAACCGTAGTCTACTGGCACCACTCCAGTAACCGAGCCCTACGGTGTCCTCGTGCAGAAACGCATCCTGATCGTCGACGACGAGCCCGCGATCCGAGAAATGGTCGCCTTCGCCCTGCGCAAGGGCGATTACGAGCCGGTCCACGCGGGCGATGCCCGTGAAGCCCAGACCGCCATCGCCGACCGCGTGCCGGACCTGATCCTGCTGGACTGGATGCTGCCGGGCACCAGCGGCCTGGACCTGGCCCGTCGCTGGCGCAAGGAAACGCTGACCCGCGAAGTGCCGATCATCATGCTGACCGCACGCGGCGAAGAAAACGATCGCGTGGGCGGCCTGGAAGCCGGCGTGGACGACTACGTGGTCAAGCCGTTCTCCGCGCGCGAACTGCTGGCGCGCATCCGCGCGGTCATGCGCCGCGCCCGCGATGACGACGAGGACGGCAGCGTGTCGGTCGGCCCGATCCGCATCGACGGCGCCGCCCACCGCGTGTTCGCCAACGACCAGCCGGTGCCGATCGGCCCGACCGAATACCGCCTGCTGCACTTCTTCATGACCCACCCCGAACGCGTGTACACCCGCGCGCAGCTGCTGGACCATGTGTGGGGCGGCAGCGTGTACGTGGAAGAGCGCACCATCGACGTGCACATCCGCCGCCTGCGCAAGACGCTGGAACCGTTCAATGCCGAGAACATGGTGCAGACCGTGCGCGGCGCCGGTTACCGCTTCTCCACCGCGACCTGAGCCTCGTCGTGCCGGCACCGCGCACCTGCCGGTGCCGGTGTCGGCAACTCTGCTATAACCCTCGGTTCACCGCGTGAACCGCCGCCTCCAACGACGAGACCGCAATGCCCCGCCACATCCGCTCCGCCTGGTTGAAGACGCTGGCCTCCGTGGCAGCGGTATTGGTGCTGGCCGGCGTGGTCGGGTGGTTCAGTGGGCATCTGTGGCTGTGCATCGCGCTGGCCGCCCTGGCCACGCTGACCTGGCACTACTGGCGCCTGCGCAGCGTGCTGCGCCGGCTGACCGCGCGCCAGCGCTGGGAAACCGCCGAGGAAGGTTCCGGCGTGTGGAACGAGTTGGACCGCCTGCTGTACCGCAACCAGGTGGAAATGCGCGTGCGCAAGCGCCGCCTGCTGGACATGCTGCGCAGCTACCGTGCCGCCGCCGCCGCGCTGCCCGATGCGGTGGTGGTGCTGGACCGCAACAGCCAGCGCGTGCAGTGGTTCAACGAAGCGGCCACCGCCCTGCTCGGCCTGCACCACCCCGGCGATCTGGGCGAAGCACTGGTGGACCGCCTGCAACCGATGCCGCTGGCCCACTGGCTGGCCGGCGGGCGCAACGCCGAACCGATCCTGGACGTGCCCTCGCCGGTCGACCCGGCCATCCGCCTGAACCTGCGGCTGATTCCCTATTCGCAGGACTACTGGCTGCTGATCGCGCGCGATGTCAGCAAGCTGCTGCGGCTGGAACAGGTGCGTCGCGATTTCGTGGCCAACGTGTCGCACGAACTGCGCACGCCGCTGACCGTGGTGCATGGCTACCTGGACATGATGGACCCGGAGGATTTCCCGGGCACCGGCCCGATGCTGGAAGAAATGCGCAAGCAGAGCCAGCGCATGGCCCAGCTGGTGGAAGACCTGCTGACCCTGTCGCGGCTGGAATCGCAGGAACACAGCGAGGAAGAGACCGTGGCCATGCAGCCGATGCTGGCCACCCTGCGCCGCGAAGCGGAGGCACACAGCCAGGGCCGCCACCAGATCAACGTGGACGACCTGGCCGGGGTGGACCTGCAGGGCTCGACCAAGGAGCTGCACAGCGCCTTCTCCAACCTGGTCACCAACGCCGTGCGCTACACCCCGGCCGGTGGCCGCATCGACGTGCAGTTCCGCCACGAAGGCGATGGCGTGGTGCTGGCCGTGCGCGATACCGGCTACGGCATTCCGGCCAGCCACCTGCCGCGCCTGACCGAACGGTTCTACCGGGTGTCCAGCAGCCGCTCGCGCGAGAGCGGCGGCACCGGCCTGGGCCTGTCCATCGTCAAGCACATCCTGGGCCTGCACCACGCCCGGCTGGAGATCGACAGCGAAGTCGGCAAGGGCTCGGTGTTTGCCTGCCATTTCGATGCCGACCACGTACGAACGCGCGACACCGCCCCCCTGACTTCCATCGAAGAATGACGCCATGAGCAGCCTCGGATCCCTCCCCCTCCCCGTGAGCCCGGACAGCGATCCGTTGCGCGACCCGGCGCTGTACATCAACCGCGAGCTGTCGCAGCTGGATTTCAACTTCCGGGTGCTGGCCCAGGCAATGGACGCGCAGGTGCCGCTGCTGGAGCGCCTGCGCTTCATGTGCATTTCCTGCACCAACCTGGATGAGTTCTTCGAGATCCGTGCCGCGGCGGTGCGCCATGCGCAGGAATTCGGCCTGCCGCCGGCACCCGATGGCATGAGCCCGCAGACGATCCTCAATGCGATTCACGAGCGCGCCGCCGAACTGGTGGACCAGCAGTACCGCTGCTGGAACGAGACCCTGCGCCCGGCATTGATGGAGGCGGGGATTGGCGTGCTCGGCCGCAACTCCTGGAACGACCGCCAGCGCCGCTGGCTGCGCGCCTTCTTCCGCAACGAGATCATGCCGGTGCTGTCGCCGCTGGGCCTGGACCCGGCGCACCCGTTCCCGAAGATCCTCAACAAATCGCTGAACATCGTGGTGGTGCTGAAGGGCACCGATGCGTTCGGCCGCGCCGGCCACCTCGCCATCGTGCGCGCGCCGCGCTCGCTGCCGCGCATCATCCAGCTGCCGGAAAAGCTCGGCGGCCCGCAGAACTTCGTGTTCCTGTCCTCGGTCCTGTCCACGTTCGTGGATGAACTGTTCCCGGGCATGGAAGTCCAGGGTGCCTACCAGTTCCGCGTCACCCGCAATTCGGAACTGGTGGTGGACGAGGAAGAAGTGGAGAACCTGGCGCTGGCCCTGCGCGACGAGCTGGTGGACCGCGGCTACCGGCCGGCAGTGCGGCTGGAAATCGCCCATGACATGCCGCGCGAAATCGTGCGCACCCTGCTGCTGAACTTCGGCCTGACCGAGAACGCGGTGTACCGCATCGATGGTCCGGTGAACCTCAACCGCATCATCCAGCTGTACGACCTGATCGCGCAGCCGGACCTGAAGTACCCGCCGATGACCCCGCGCACGCTGCGCGACAGCGACGGCATCTTCGACACCGTGGCCCGCCAGGACCTGCTGCTGCACCACCCGTTCGATGCGTTCAGTGCGGTGCTGGACCTGATCAAGCAGGCCGCGATCGACCCGAACGTGCTGGCGATCAAGCAGACCCTGTACCGCACCGGCAAGGACTCGCAGATCGTGGAGGCGCTGATCCAGGCCGCCCGCAACGGCAAGGACGTGACCGTGGTGGTGGAGCTGCGCGCGCGCTTCGACGAAGAGGCCAACCTGGGCCTGGCCGACCGCCTGCAGGAAGCCGGTGTGCAGGTGGTGTACGGCGTGGTGGGCTACAAGACCCACGCCAAGATGCTGCTGATCGTGCGCCGCGAGGGCCGCAAGCTGCGCCGCTACGTACACCTGGGCACCGGCAACTACCACAGCGGCACCGCCCGCGCGTACACCGACATCAGCCTGATCACTGCCGACGCGGACATCGGCAACGATGTGCACCTGCTGTTCCAGCAGCTGTCGGGGCTGGCCTCGAAGATGAAGCTCAAGCGCCTGCTGCAGTCGCCCTTCACCCTGCACACCGGGATCCTGGCCAGGATCGAGCGCGAAACCCGCGTCGCCGCCGCCGGTCGCCCGGCGCGCATCATCGCCAAGATGAACGCACTGAACGAACCGCAGGTGGTGCGCGCGCTGTACGCCGCCTCGCAGGCCGGGGTGCAGATCGACCTGATCATCCGTGGCGCCTGCACCCTGCGCCCGGGCGTGCCGGGGGTGTCGGACAACATCCGCGTGCGCTCCATCGTCGGCCGTTTCCTGGAACACAGCCGGGTGTACTGGTTCGGCAATGACGGCGCGCCGGAAATGTACTGCGCCAGCGCCGACTGGCTGGAACGCAACCTGCTGCGCCGGGTCGAAACCGGCTTCCCGATCCTGGACCCGGAACTGGCCAAGCGGGTCTACCGCGAAGTGCTGCAGAACTACCTGGACGACAACCTCAACGCGTGGGAGCTGGATGCCGAAGGCGTGTACCACAAGCGCGCCCCGGCCCACGACGAAGCGCCGCATTCGGCGCAGATGGCGCTGATGCAGGGGCTGTGATCCGGTAGGTGCCGACCTTGGTCGGCACCTACCAACAGCAAAGGCAGTCGAGCATGGCTCGACTCTACAAAAGCGATTCAACACCGGGGTCAGAGCCCGTTGCGCAGCAACGGGATCCGACCCCATCCCATCAGGTGGCAGAGAACTGTCGAAGGCGGGGGGGGGGGGGGGGGGGGGGGGGGGGGGGGGGGGGGGGGGGGGGGCCGCCCCCCCCCCCCCCCCCCCCCCCCCCCCCCCCCCCCCCCCCCCCCCCCGCCATGCCACGGACAGCCCGCCTTTGACGTTGAAGTTGCCGTTGACGTGGCCGTTGACGTTGATTCGGCAGGTGCAGGGCGCAGCCCTGCCACACGCCCCCTACAAAATGTGAAGGCCGCGCGGTGACGAGCACACCGCCCCTTCGGCTAACATTCGCCCATGCCGCATACCACCACGACTCCGCCCGCATTGCAGGATGGCGACCTGCTGGCCGCCATCGACCTTGGCTCTAACAGCTTCCACATGGTCATCGCGCGCTACACGCTTGGCCAGCTGCGGGTGATCGACCGCCTGCGCGAAACCGTGCGCATGGCCGATGGCCTGGATGGCAAGGGCGGCCTGTCCGCCGCCGCACGCCAGCGCGCACTGGAATGCCTGGCCCGCTTCGGCCAGCGCATCCGCAACGTGCCCCCGCACCGGGTGCGCGCCCTGGCCACCAACACCGTGCGCCAGCTGCGCTCGCCGCAGGCCTTCCTGATGCCGGCCGAAACCGCGCTGGGGCATGCCATCGAAGTGGTGAGCGGGCGCGAAGAGGCCCGCCTGATCTACCTGGGCGTGGCCCATGCGCAGCCGCCCAAGGCCGACCAGCGCCGCCTGGTGATCGACATCGGCGGCGGCTCCACCGAATTCATCATCGGCCAGGGCATGCAGACCCTGGAACGCGAGAGCCTGCAGGCCGGTTGCATCGCCAGCACCCGCCGCTTCTTCCCCGGCGGCAAGCTCAGCCGCAAGCGCTGGAAGGATGCGCTGGCCGAGATCGGCCGCGAGTTCCAGCCCTTCGCCAGCAAGTACCGCGTGCTGGGCTGGCACGAGGCGCTGGGCTCATCCGGTACGCATAAGGCGATCAGCGAGATCTGCGCCAGCATGAAGCTGAGCAAGGGCGCGATCACCGCCGAAGCCCTGCCGCTGCTGCGCGATGAACTGCTGAAGGCCAAGAAGATCGACGACATCGAGCTGCCCGGCCTGTCCAGCGACCGCCGGCCGATCATCGCCGGCGGCATCCTGGTGCTGGAAGCGGCCTTCCAGGCACTGGGCCTGCAGAAGCTGCTGGTCAGCAAGGCGGCCATGCGCGAAGGCATCCTGTACGACATCGTCGGCCGCGCCGGCGAGAACGATCCGCGCGACGAATCGGTGGCCGCGCTCACCCAGCGCTACGGCATCGATACCTCCCAGGCCGACCGCGTACAGGACACCGCGCTTGGCCTGCTGGAGCAGGTGCAGGAACGCTGGAAGCTGGATGCCGACGATGCGCGCATGCTGGGCTGGGCCGCGCGCCTGCACGAACTGGGGCTGATGATCGCCCACAGCGGCTACCACGTGCATGGCAGCTACGTGCTGGAGAACTCCGACATTGCTGGCTTCTCGCGGCAGGAACAGCAGATGCTGGCCGCGCTGGTGCGCAGCCACCGGCGCAATGTCGGCAAGTCCGCCTTCGATGCCCTGCCCGAGCGCCTGCTGCTGACCGCACGGCGCTTGACCGCGCTGCTGCGTCTGGCCGTGCTGCTGAACCGCGCCCACGAAGACGTGCCGCCGCCGGCGCTGGAACTGACCGCCGACGACAGCCGGTTGTCGCTGATCGTCCCACAGGCCTTCATCGATGCGCGCCCGCTGCTGCGCGCAGACCTGATCGGCGAGACCGAAGGCCTGGCCGGCCTGGGCCTGCAGTTCCGTCCGTTCGTGGTCTGAGCGGCGCCCCGGCGGACCACCCTCCCCCTCTCGCAACACCCCGACAACGGCCCCTAAGCGGGCCGTTGTTCGTTGCGTTTTGCGCAGTTCACTAGCTGAATGCGGATTCAGGTTTCTGATTCGTACCTGACCCGCGACACTCGACATGACGCTAAGCCCTTGCTTTTGTTCAAATTGCGTGAAATGAACGCGCGCAACTGTGACACATTTTGCAACACCCTCTTTACAGGTGGTTAACGAACGAGAATAAATCGAAGTCACCGGCTCAGTCCCAACAGGCGAATCCGGCTTTCGCAGGCCCTCTTGGCCTGCATCTGCAGACTCAACGAGAGAGAGAGACTCGATGACTTCACGCTCCACCGTGCTGGGCCAGGCGATCCGCCACGCCCTGATTGTCGGCACCGCGACCATCGCGCTGCCTGCCCTGGCCCAGGACGGCGCCCCCACCACCCTCGACCGCATCGAGATCACCGGTTCGCGCATCCGCCAGGTTGACGTGGAAAACGCCAACCCGGTGCTGGCGATCTCGCGCAAGGACATCGAACGCCAGGGCTTCAGCTCGGTGGCCGACATCCTGCAGAACGTCACCGCCATGGGCAGCCCGGCGATCAGCCGCGCCAACGTGCTCAGCGCCGGTGAAAACGCGGGCGGCACCTACATCGACATGCGCAACCTGGGCGCGCAGCGCACCCTGGTGCTGGTGAACGGCAAGCGCCTGGGCATCAGCACCTCCGGTTACCAGGACGTGTCGAGCCTGCCGGTGTCGGCGGTGGAGCGCATTGAAGTGCTGAAGGACGGCGCCTCGGCCATCTATGGTTCGGACGCCATGGCCGGCGTGGTCAACATCATCACCCGCCACAACGCCACCGGCGTGACCGCCAACGTCTACCACGGCCAGTACAGCCAGGGCGACGGCGCCCGTGACCGCTTCGACGTGGTGGCCGGCTGGGCCAACGACCGCGGCTCGATCACCCTGTCGGCCGAGCATTCGGAAGAAAAGGCGGTGTGGGCCAAGGACCGCGATTTCAGCGCCTTCGGCAATACCTCGCGCCACCCGACCGAAGCGTGGACCACGGTCAGCCAGTGGGGCCAGATCACCGGCCTGAAGGGCCCGGGCTGTGCCGCCGCAAGCTGTGGCTACTCGCTGAACCGCGGCGCCGACCCGCTGAACCCGGCCAACTACCACATCACCAATGCCAACGCACCGGACGGCGATGTCAGCAACACCAACGAACAGATGCACCTGAACTATCCGCTGAAGCGTGATTCGGTGTTCGTCGATGGTCGCCTGAACATCACCGACAACGTGCACTTCAGCACCCAGCTGGGCTACAACAAGCGCGAATCGAGCCGCCAGATCGCCGGCTACCCGCTGCAGTCGTCCACCGCCGGCATCGGTTCGATGTCGATCGACAGCTACTTCAACCCGTTCGGCCGCAAGAACGGCTATGCCACCCCGACCGCCGTGGCCTGGAACCACCGCACCTGGGAAGTGCCGCGCGTCAGCGACAGTGAACTGAAGACCTACCGCGCCGTGGCCGCCTTCGATGGCACCTTCAACATCGGCGAGCGCTACTTCGACTGGGAAGTGGGCTACCAGTACAACAAGAACGAACTGCGCCAGCACGCCACCGGCAACCTGCACAAGGAACGCGTGAAGAACGCCGTCGGCCCGTCCTATTACAACGCCGCCACCGGCAAGGTGGAGTGCGGCAGCGCCGCCGCACCGATCGCCAACTGCATGGTCTGGAACCCGCTGGTCGCTGCCGGCGTGGTGAACCCGTACGGTCTGACCGGCAACCAGGCCCTGATCGACTACCTGATGCCGGCTGAAGATTCCTCCGGCAAGACCGTGGGCAAGAACTTCTTCGCCACCATCGCCGGCAGCATCCTGACCCTGCCGGGCGGCGACCTGGGCTTCGCCTTCGGTGTTGAAAACCGCAAGGAAACCGGTGAGTTCATTCCCGATGCGCTGGCCCAGACCGGTGCCACCACCAACCTGGCCGCGGGCCCCACCGGTGGCGGCTACAAGGTGAAGGAAGCCTACCTGGAATTGAACGCGCCGATCCTGGCCGGTCTGCCGGGCGCGCAGGAGCTGACCCTGAACGCGGCCACGCGCTTCTCGGATTACGACACCTTCGGCAACACGCTCAACAGCAAGTTCGGCTTCAAGTGGCGCCCGATCGAACAGCTGATGGTGCGCGGCACCTGGGCTGAAGGCTTCCGCGCCCCGACCATCAACGACCTGTACGGCGGTGGTTCGGAAACCTTCACCACCGGTTACGCCGATCCCTGCGACACCGTCTACGGCCCGTCGCGTACCAGCGCCGCCGTGCGCGCCCGCTGCGCCCGCGACATCGCCAACGCTGACACCTACCGTCAGCTGAAGCAGGGCAACGTGCCGATCACCAGCAGCACCGACCAGACCCCGGTACCGTTCACCAACGGCTCCAACCCGCTGCTGCAGCCGGAAACCTCCAAGAGCAAGACCCTGGGTCTGGTCTGGAGCCCGAGCTTCATCCGCAACTTCAACGTGTCGCTGGACTGGTGGAAGATCCGCATCGACAACACCATCGTGGCCGACACCCCGAACCAGATCCTGATCGACTGCTATGAGCAGGGCATCGATTCGCGTTGCGCGCAGTTCACCCGTGATCCGGTGCTGGGCATCGTCAACAAGCTGACCTACGGCAACCGTAACGCCGGTTTCCTGGAAACCGAAGGTTACGACATGGAACTGACCCACCGTCTGGACACCGACACGCTGGGCAGCTTCAGCACCCAGTGGTCGACCACCTACGTCAGCTCGAACATCTTCCGTTCCACCAACGACACCACCGTGGTGCCGACCCCGGTCAACGGCATTTCCACCAATGCGACCAGCGGCTTCCGCGTGCGCTCCAACCTGACCGTCGGTTGGGACAAGGGCGACTTCGGTGTCAGCTGGACCGCCCGCTACTACTCCGGCGTGAAGGAGCAGTGCCTGAGCGTGGTCGCGCATCCGGATGAGTGCTCCGATCCGGGCGTGCGTGCACCGTGGTACTCCGGCGCCCGCAACTACAACGAGCGCGGTTCGGTCACCTTCCACGACGTGCAGTTCCGCTACAACCTGCCGTGGGATGCCACTGTTTCGGTCGGTGCCAACAACGTGTTCGAGAAGTACGGCCCGAACATGTACACCAAGCCGAACTCGGTGTTCTCCTACTACGGTGGCTACGACATCGGTCGCTTCGTCTACCTGAAGTACCAGCAGCGCTTCTGATCCACCGCGCTGCCGTCATGAGCTGACACGACCACGGCCCTTCGGGGCCGTGGTTTTTTTCTGCGTGCGGCAGGCCCGGGCACCGTCATCGGGCGGTCGCATTACGGTCACAACGGCTACATCGCCAGGCCCGAGCATGCCGGAAAACCGGAGGCCCGCCATGCGCCATGCCATCGTCACCGAGACCTATCCGCCGGAGGTCAACGGCGTTGCACTGACTGTGCAGAGCCTGGAGCAGGGATTGCGCGCCGCCGGCCATGAGGTCGATCTGATCCGCCCACGCCAGGCCAACGAAGCGCTGGAAGCCGCGCCGGGCACCCTGCTGGTACCGGGGGCGGCCCTGCCCCGCTACCCCGGCCTGCGCTTCGGCCTGCCCGCCCCCATCCGCCTGGGCCGGCACTGGCAGCAGCACCGCCCTGATGCCATCTACATCGCCACCGAAGGCCCACTGGGCTGGTCGGCGCTGCGCACCGCACGGCGGCTGGGCATTCCGGTGGCCACCGGCTTCCACACCCGCTTCGACGAATACCTGCCCGACTACGGCGTAGCGTGGCTGCAGTCGGCGGCCATGCGCTGGATGCGCCGCTTCCACAACCAGGCCGACGCCACCCTGGTACCGACCCGCGAGCTGCAGCAATTCCTGGGCGAACAGGGCTTCGAGCGCGTGCGCCTGCTGGCGCGCGCGGTGGACAGCCAGCAGTTCGACCCGACCCGGCGCGATCCTGCGCTGCGCGAGGAATGGGGCGTGGACGGCAACGGACTGGTGGCCCTGTACGTGGGCCGCATCGCTGCCGAGAAGAACCTGGGACTGGCGGTGAAGGCCTTCCGCCGCCTGCAGCAAGTGCGGCCGAAGGCACGCTTCGTGTTCGTGGGCGATGGCCCAGCGCGCGAAAAACTGGCCCACGACAATCCCGATTTCATTTTCTGCGGCATCCAGCGCGGCGACGCGCTGGCCCGCCATTTCGCCAGCGGCGATCTGTTCCTGTTCCCCAGCCGCAGCGAGACGTTCGGCAACGTGACTCTGGAAAGCATGGCCAGCGGCCTGGCCACGGTGGCCTTCGATTACGGTGCCGCGCGCGAATACCTGCGCAACGGCGAAAATGGCGCGGCAGTGGACGACGATGCGCAGTTCGTGGAGGCCGCCGTGCAGCTGGCCAGCGATGACGCGCTGCGCCGCGAGCTGGGCAGCAATGCCGCCCGCGCGATGAAGCGCCTGCACCCGCAGCAGGTGGTGGCCGAGTTCGAATCGCTGCTGGCCGAACTGGCACAGGCGCGGAGGGACGGCCATGCGCACCACGCCGCTTGAATCGCTGGCCGGGCGCGAAGCACGCCTGTGCCGCCGCGCCAACCACTATTGCCGGCGGCGGCGGGTGCGCCGCCTGTTCGCGGTGATCAGCCGCCTGGGCGACGGCGTGTTCTGGTACCTGCTGATGGGCGCGCTGGTGCTGGTGGATGGCTTCGATGGCCTGCGCGCATCGGTACACATGGCCGCCACCGGGCTGGCCGCGCTGCTGCTGTACAAGGGGCTGAAGCGCTGGACCCGGCGCCCGCGCCCGTATGCGGCCGACCTGCGCATCCGCGCCTGGGTAGCGCCTCTGGACGAGTTCAGCTTCCCGTCGGGCCACACCCTGCATGCGGTGTCGTTCACCATCGTGGCGCTGGCCTACTACCCGTGGCTGGCACCGCTGCTGGTGCCATTCACCCTGGGCGTGGGACTGTCGCGGGTAGTGCTGGGCCTGCACTACCCCAGCGATGTGCTGGCCGCGACGGGCATCGCCACGCTGCTGGCCTGGGCCAGCCTGGCCTGGCTGCCGCTGCCGGTGTGATCGGCGGCTAATCCGCCGGCCATCGCGCCGCGCCAGCGGTAGCGCCGGGCCATGCCCGGCGGATGATGCCCTAGAATGCCCACATGACCACGTTGTTCATTTCCGATCTGCACCTGGACCCCAGCCGTCCAGCCATCACCGACCTGTTCCTGCGCTTCCTGCGCGAGGATGTGCCTGGCGCCGATGCGCTGTACATCCTGGGCGACCTGTTCGAAGCCTGGATCGGCGATGACACGCCCTCGCCGGTGGCCGACGCCGTGGCCGACGCACTGAAGACCCTTGCCGACAGCGGCGTGCCGATCTACTTCATGCGCGGCAACCGCGATTTCCTGCTGGGCGAAGACTATGCGCGCCGCGCCGGTCTGCGCATCCTGCCCGACCCCTGCGTGATCGATCTGTATGGCCGCGCGGTGATGCTGCAGCACGGTGACCTGCTGTGCACCGATGACATTCCCTACCAGCAGTTCCGCGCGCAGACCCGCGATCCGGTGTTCCAGGCACAGTTCCTGGCGCAGCCGCTGGCCGCACGCATTGCATTCGCACAGAAGGCACGCGATGCCAGCCAGGCCCGCCAGTCGGAAATGAAGCAGGGCGACCGCGCACAGTTTGAAACGGTGACCGACGTGGCCCCGGCGGAAGTGGAAGCCACCTTCGCACGCCATGGTGTGGACACCATGATCCACGGGCATACCCACCGCCCGGCCATCCACAGCCTGCAGGCCGGTGGCCGCAACTGCACCCGCATCGTGCTGGGCGACTGGTACGAACAGGGTTCGGTGCTGCGCGTGGACGCCGACGGCTGGCAGCTGCAATCGCTGCAGCGCGAATAACGATAGACGCCGACCTTGGTCGGCGTTTTCCTTCTGTATGTAGCACCGCAGGTTGGCCTCTACGGTAGAGGCCAACCCCGACTGACATCCGTGTTCCGCGCGTCAGCGGAAGCCGGCGATGGTGGCCTTGGTGTTCACCAGCACGCGCTGGTTGTCGGCGCTGCTGGCAATGCCCATCGGCACACCGTTGTAGCTGATGTTCGGGTTGGACCAGAAGTTCAGCCGCGGGCAGCCGGCCGAACAGGCGTAGGCCATGATGGTGCGCCAGCGCGAACCACTGGCCGGTTCATAGCGATAACCATGGCCATAGGCATACGGCGACGTGCTGGGGTCGGTGGCGATGTCATGCCGCGCACTCTGCAGGTGGCCGATTTCGTGGGCAAACGAGTAGTAGCCGGTCGCGCAGTCCCAGTACACCGCGGCGAACGCGGTGGACGCGGTGGAGCCGATGCCCGAGGCCAGCCCGCAATAGCTGCTGTTGTTGATCAGCAGCACGCCGACATCGGCCGCGGTGTTGTTGCGGCTGGTGTGGATGCTGTCCATGTAGCCGTCGCTGGTGCTGCGGAAGCGGGCCAGGTCGGTGCTGAAATTGCCGGACTCGGTGTAGCTGGTGGTTTCGTACCCGGCCAGTTGCAGGGTGATGCCCACGTTGCTGTTGGTATAGCCCTGGTTGGATTCGGCCACCGCCAGCTGCACCAGCGACTGCATGTTGCCACCGTAGGCGGACACCGCCGCATTGGTGGCTACCACCAGCACGCGGATCGTGGCCGGACTGCCCGATGACGCCTGCGCGATACCGACACGATCATTGGCCGGCATGCTGATTTTCGGCAGCTGGTTGTAATCGGCCGGATGATCGGCGGGCATCCGCGATTCATCCACTTCCACCAGCACGTGTCGATCGCCCAATGGACGCAGCCGGTACAGCGTGCCGTCCTTGCGGATGGAACCGGTGAGCGTGTTGCCCGACCGCACCAGGATGACCGAGTTCGCCGGATCATCCGGCAGTGTGGCGCCCGCCTTCTGCAGGCGGTCGGACGGGCTGCGGATCTGCCCGTACCAGACACTGCCCCCGTCGGCCAACGCCTCGACCCGGCTGCGCGTGGCCTGCACCTGCTGCCCCAACAGTTCGAATTCCAGCTGCGACTGCGCGGTGGCCGCCGCATCCACCCGCACTTCCTGCACCGTTGCGGTGGACGGTGCCGACAGCAGCCGCCCCAGCTGCGGTTCACTGATGGCCGAGGCCCGGCTGAGCACGGTGACCGGTTCGAACAGCGGCGCCGCCTGCGCGGCCGTTACCACGCACAGCCCCAACAACACACTACCTGCCACTTGACCGATGTATCTGGACATCATCTTGTCGCTCCTTGGAGTGAAGTAGACAGCGTTGATGCAGCACGACCCGGGTGCCGGGTGTGGCCATATGGCCTGCGCAGCCCCCGTGAATACAAGCCTTGAAGCCGGTCGGCATGCGGATCTGTGACGGACAGCGGCAGTGTTCAGGCAGGTCAAGAGCCGCTGTACACTGCGCCCATACACGGCCTTCGCACCGCCGTGACATGACCACCACAGGGGATGCACATGGCTGCAGGTCAGACCCGCAACGGGGACAGTGCGCAGGGCGCCGTGCTGCACCTGGGCCTGTTCTTCGATGGCACCCGCAACAATGCGCACAACCTGGCGCGCGGGCGGCCGCAGCCACCGCAACCGCGCCCTGCCCTGCTGCGTGCCGACGACGATTCGACCTACCAGAGCCGGCTGACCAGCAGCTACGACAACGGCACCACCAACATCGCGCGCCTGCACCAACTGTACCCGGACAGCCGTCGTGCGCCGCTGGCCGAACCGTCGCTGGCGATCTACGTGGAAGGGGTGGGAACCCGCGACGATGCCGAGGATGATCTGATCGGCCTGGCCTTCGGCATTGGCGCCAGCGGTGTGCGCGCCAAGGTGCAGCGCGCACTGCATGAGCTGCTGCCGGCTGCGCTTTCGGCGCTGGCGGCGCACTGGCAGCAGCCGCTGCACGGGGTGCAGGTCGATCTGTTCGGCTTTTCGCGCGGGGCCGCGGCCGCGCGCGACCTGGCCAATCAACTGCGTGGCTGGGATGCCGGCCGATGGCGCCTGCGCCTGCAGGGCGCCGGGTTGCCCTGCGCAGCCGACTTCGCCCTGCCGCGCCCTGCACTGCGTTTCGTCGGGTTGTTCGACACCGTGGTGGCGGTCAGCGGCCGGCGCGCCGACGAGCAGCCGCGCATCGCCCTGCCGACGGGCATTGCCGAGCGTGTGGTGCAACTGAGTGCGCGCGACGAGCATCGCCAGCACTACGCCTTGACCACGGTTGCACCGACCCATGAAGAGATTGCCCTGCCGGGCGTGCACGCCAACATCGGCGGCGGCTACGACCAGCTGGAAGAAGGCCCGAAGCTGCTGGGTCGCCCGCGCCGGCAGCCGCTGCGGCGGGCGCCGGTGGACGATTACCAGACCCCCACGCTGGCGATGCTGCAGGCCACCACGGTCTACGCCGAAGCGCAGGCCGATGCCGAGCGCTGGCGCCAGCAGCTGGGGGCGACGGAAAAGGAAGTGTGGGTGGATGTATGGCACCAGTGGCAGCAGCAGCGCCGCGCTGGCAGCCGCAGCGTGATGCTGGCACCGGTACTGCACGTGACCGCCGCGGTGGTGCTGCGCCGGCGCATCGACTGGCGCTACCAGCTGATCGCCCTGCGGGTGATGCAGCAGCGCGCCGCTGAAGCCGGCGTGCAGTGGAGCGCCGACGCGGCGCAGGTGCCGGGCTGGGAGCTGCCAGCGCCGCTGCAGCCGATCGCGAGCCGGCTGCTGGCGGCACAGACCCTGACGCCAACCCAGGAAGCCCTGCTGCGACGCCGTTACCTGATGCAGTCGGCGCACTGGAACTTCGATGCACTGGGCGATACCGCGCTGACCTTCGCCGCCGATGCGGGGGTGAGCGAGCTGCCGTATCGGCCGGGGCCGGGGTTGTTCTACATCAACCGGCCAACGGTGGATGGCCGGCGGGTGGTGTTGCCCAACGCGTGAGGCCCATCCACGCATGGCGTGGATCTACTGCGCGAACCCGCTTCTGGTAGGTGCGAAGCTTGCTTGGCACAGCGCGTCAGCGCGCGGCCATCCACGCATGGCGTGGATCTACCGATACATTCGTGGATGGACGCCCTGCCCTGCGGCTCAGCCGGCCTGTTCCACCAGGTTGGCCAGCTCGTCTTCATCGAAACCGGCCAGCAGCCGCGCTTCCAGATTGAACGGCCCATGCAGGTAACCGCCGGCGAACTCCTGCAGCAATGCCTTGAAGCGCGCACGCGGCTCGACACCGGCGCGATCACAGTACCAGCGGTACCAGCGCGAACCGGCGGCCACGTGGGCCACTTCCTCGCGCAGGATCACTTCCAGGACATCAGCGGTAGCAGCATCGCCGACGTTGCGCAGCTTCTCGATCATGCCCGGCGTCACGTCCAGGCCACGCGCTTCCAGCACGCGCGGCACCAGCGCCATGCGTGCCAGGCCGTCGTGGGCGGTCTTCTCGCACATTTCCCACAAGCCGTTATGGGCGGGGAAATCGGCGTAATCGTGGCCATGCGCCAACAGGCGTTCGCGCAGTAGCATGAAGTGGCGCGATTCGTCGTCGGCGCAACTGACCCAGTCGGCCTGGAAGGCCGGCGGCAGGCCACGGAAGCGGTAGACCGCATCCCAGGCCAGGTCGATGGCGTTCAGTTCGATATGGGCGATGGCGTGGATGAAGGCAGCCCGCCCTTCCACGCCACCCAACCCGCGCCGCGGCACTTCGCGCGGATGCACCAGCCGCAGCTGCGGCGGCCGCCCGGGCATGCGGATCGGCTCGGGCGGCGGCGCATCGGCCGGCACCTTCAGGCGTCCGCTGCGGAAGGCCGCTGCGTACGCCTGGGTCAGTGCCACCTTGCGCAGCGGATCGGCTTCGGCCAGACACTGCTGCGCGGCGCGCAGCAGGTCACCGCCTGCGTCGGGCAGGTCAACCACCGGCTGCGCCTCAGGCGCGGCGCTTGTGCTTGGCATCGTCCGAACGCAACTGCTGGATGCGCTCGAAATAGCCCGGCTCGATACCGGTGGGGTAATGCCCGTTGAAGCACGACGAATCGAAGTTCTGCAGTGCGGCGTTACCTTCGCGCACCGCCGCTTCCATGTCTTCGATGTCCTGGTAGATCAGCCAGTCGCAGCCCAGGTGCGCCTCGATCTCTTCCACGCTGCGGTTGTGCGCCACCAGCTCTTCGGCGGCCGGCATGTCGATGCCGTAGATGTTGGGGAAGCGCACCGGCGGTGCGGCGCTGGCCAGGTAGACCTTGCGGGCACCGGCGTCGCGCGCCATCTGCACGATCTGCTGGCTGGTGGTGCCGCGCACGATGGAATCATCCACCAGCAGCACCACGCGGTTGCGGAATTCCAGGTGGATCGGGTTCAGCTTGCGGCGCACCGATTTCACCCGCTCGCCCTGCCCCGGCATGATGAAGGTGCGGCCGACGTAGCGGTTCTTGATGAAGCCTTCGCGGTACTTCACGCCCAGCACGTTGGAAATTTCCAGCGCTGCGTCACGCGAGGTATCGGGAATCGGAATGATGGTGTCGATGTCGTGGTCCGGGCGCAGGCGCAGGATCTTCTCGCCCAGCTTGATGCCCATGCGCATGCGCGCCTTGTGCACCGACACGTTGTCGATCATGGAATCGGGGCGTGCAAAGTACACGTACTCGAAGATGCACGGGGTGTGCTCGGCCGGCTCGGCGCAGATTTCCGAGAACAGCTCGCCGCGCGCGGTGATCACCAGCGCTTCGCCGGGCTGCACATCGCGCACGCGCTGGAAACCGAGGATGTCCAGCGCCGCCGATTCGGAGGCCACGATGTACTCATCGCCTTCGGCGTGGCTGCGCTTGCCCAGCACCAGCGGGCGGATGCCGTGCGGATCGCGGAAGGCGACCAGGCCCAGGCCCAACACCACGCTGACCACGGCATAGCCACCCTTGCAGCGACGGTGCACGCCGGCCACCGCGCGGATCGCCGCTTCCGGGCTCAGCTGGCGTTGCTGTTCCAGTTCGTAGGCGAACACGTTCAGCAGTACTTCGCTGTCCGAATCGGTGTTGACGTTGCGGCGGTCCTGCTCGAACACCTGCTGGCGCAGGGCTTCGGTGTTGATCAGGTTGCCGTTGTGGGCCAGGGCGATGCCGTAGGGCGAATTGACGTAGAACGGCTGCGCCTCATCCATGCCTTCCGAACCGGCGGTCGGGTAGCGCACATGGGCGATGCCGACGCTGCCTTCCAGGGTGGACATGGTGCGCGCATCAAACACATCGCGGACCAGGCCGGTGGCCTTCTGCACCCGCAGGCGGCTGCCGCTGGCGGTGGCGATGCCTGCCGCGTCCTGGCCACGGTGCTGGAGGACGGTCAAGCCGTCATACAACTGCCCGGCGACGTTCTGGTTGCCGACGATTCCGACGATGCCACACATGGTGCGAGGTCTCCGCTGGGCAGTGCCCAGTTACAAGGAAGGTGGCCGTGCCTGGCCTTTAGTGGTCGCCGCGCCTGCGGTCGACGTTGGCCGGATCGTCCGGCTCGATGTTGCCTGGCAGTGCAGGGGCATCCGGGCGCACTTCGGCCGGATCGTATGCTTCGCCCTGTTCCGCTTTCGCGGGCCGCAGCCATCCGCTGCCCGCCACTACCTGGTTGAGGATGCCATTATCGCCTGTCGCGCCCGGCTTGCCCAAATCGGCGCCGGCGCTCTTGCCCAGTTCCATCAACGCAGATGGGGACAAAGCGTCCATCGGCAAGGCCTTGGGCAGCAGATCGGCACCGGGCACCTGCCAGTGCGGCAGTTTGCTGTTCATCCAGGCCACCGCCGGGTTCAGCACCGGGCGGATGGCCGAGGCCTGCCACGACCGTTCGGCCGCCAGCGGGGTGAAGCTGCCCAGCAGCAGCAGGATGGCGGCGATCAGGCCGCCGCGCACGGCGCCCAGCACCCCGCCCAGCAGGCGGTCCAGGCTGCCCAGCATGTTACGGTGGACGATGTGCTTGATGACCATGCCGATCACGGCCACCACGATCATCACGCCGATGCCGACGCCCAGATAGCCACCGACGAAGTGTTCGCCGCCGGGGGCGGCCGGGGCCGCCCACCAGCGGGCGGCATCATTGCCGAAGGCGAAGGCCGCCCAGGCCGCCACCAGCCACGACACCGTGCCGATGACGATGCTCACAAAGCCGCGCAGCAACCCCAGCAGGGTGGAGGCGGCGATCACGATCAGCAGCACCACGTCGATCATGGCGCCCCGCTCCTTCGGCGGCGCTGGCAACGAGGCGGCGGACAGGTCATGGGTGCGGGCGCACCATGCCGGCCACGCCGACCTTGGCGGCCACCTGGGCCTTCAGCTGGTCGGCGTCGGCGCGGTTGGCCACGGGCCCCACGCGCACCCGGTGCAAGGTGCCCTTGTCGGTGCGCACCTGCTCGACGAAGGCGCTGAAACCGGCTGCACGCACTTTGTCGCGCAGGGCGTTGGCATCGCTGGCCTGGCCGAAGGCACCCAGCTGCACGGCGAAACCGACGCTGCTGGCCGCAGGCGCGGCCGGGGTGGCCGGTGCCGGCTTGGCTGCTGCCGTGGTCTCAGGCTTGGGCTGCGGCTTCGGGGTTTCAGGCTTCGGTGCCGGCTTGGGCGCTTCGGGCTTCGGTGCTGCCGCCACCGGCGTGCTGGCCGGCAGGGCTTCGCTGCGCACCGGGTTGGCCGTGGCGGCCGGCGACGGTGCGGCCACCGGGGTACTGGCGCTGGGTGCGGTCGCCGCCGGGCTGGCCGCAACGGCTGCCGCCGGAGCCGCATCCAGGGTGATCACTTCGGCCTTCACGTCGGCCCGTACCTTCACTGCCTGCAACCGGGCCGCTTCGGCCTGGGCACGATCGGCATACGGCCCCACGCGCACCCGCCACGCCGCGCGGCCGTTGATCGTGGTGGTATCCGAGAAGCCCGGCAGCTGCGAGCGCTTCAGGTAGGCGATCACCGCCTCGGCATCGGCCTGGCTGGCGTAGGCGCCGAAGGTGACCGCGTAGTTGCCGGCGGCAACGGCCGGCGAGGTGTCCACGGTGGGCGGGGTGGCCGGTGCGGCCGCTTCGTCCAGCGCACGGGCCTGGCCACTCTGCAGGCCGGTGGCGCCGCCTGCCGGGGCCACCAGCGGCAGCTCACGGGTTTCGAACTGGCCATCGCCCGGCGCATCGGGCGCGGTGATCGGCACATTGGCCACACCGCTGTCCGGGGCCGGCCCCTTGACCAGCATCGGCAGGAAGATCACGGCCAAGGCCACCAGGACGATGGCGCCAATCAAACGCTGTTTCAGGGGTGTATCCACGTGAGGCAGGCGACAGGCGGAAGTTGGGTCGATTATACGGGTGCCGGGCGAAACGGCGTCGGCGTCGGCTGAACGCGGGTCAGGCCGAGGCCTGCAGCCACGTCAGCGCCTGCGCCGCGGTGTGGAACGAGCCAAACACCAGCACGCGATCGCCGCGCTGCGCCTGCGCCAGCACCTGCTGCAGGGCCTGCTCGACGCTGTCGGCCAGGGCGTCCACTGCCGCGCCGGTGTCGGCCAGGCGCGTCTGCAGCTGCTGCGCGCTCTGCCCACGGGCGCCGTCCAGGCCGGCCAGGGTCCACTGCGTCACCACGTCCTGCAGCGCGTTCACCACGCCCACCGCGTCCTTGTCCTGCAGCGCGGCGTACACGGCCAGGGTGCGGCCAGGCACGACTTCGGCCTTCAGCGCGCGCGCCAGCTGCCCGGCCGCCTGCGGGTTGTGGCCCACATCCACGCGGATCTGCACGCCATCGCGCTCGAACGCCTGCAGGCGGCCGGCAATGCGCGCGGCGGCCACACCTTCGGCCCAGGCCGCGCGCGGCACCGGCTTGTCCAGCGCGCGCAGGGCGGCGATCGCCGCGCCGGCATTGGCCAGCTGGATCGGGCCGGCCAGCGCCGGGGTCGGCAGCTCCAGGCGGGTGCCGACATCGCGCCAGCGCCAGCGCTGCGCATCGATCGGTTCGTAGAAGTAGTCGCTGCCACCGCGGATGGCATTGGCACCCAGCAGATAGGCACGGGCCAGCACGCTGGACGGCGGATCGGTCTCGCCCAGGATCACCGGCTTCCAGCCACGGATGATGCCGGCCTTCTCGGCGCCGATGGCTTCGCGGTCCTCGCCCAGCCATTCGGCGTGGTCGATATCCACGGTGGTGATCACCGACACATCGGCATCGACGATGTTCACCGCGTCCAGGCGACCGCCCAGCCCCACTTCCAGCACGGCCAGATCCAGCCCGGCCGCCGCGAACAGGTGCAGCGCGGCCAGCGTGCCGTACTCGAAATAGGTCAGGGTGGTCTGCCCGCGCGCTGCTTCCACCGCGTTGAACGCCGCCACCAGCGCGGCATCGTCCACGTCCTGGCCATCGATGCGCACGCGCTCGTTGTAGCGCAGCAGGTGCGGCGAGGTGTAGGCGCCAACCTTCCAGCCGGCGGCGCGGGCGATGGCTTCGATGAAGGCGACGGTGGAACCCTTGCCGTTGGTGCCACCGACCACGATGGTGCGCCCGGCCGGTGCGCTCAGGCCCATCGCCGCGGCCACGCTGCGCACGCGCTCCAGGCCCATGTCGATGCTCGCCGGGTGCTGGCGTTCAATGTAGTCCAGCCAGTCGGCCAGGGTGGTCGGGGTGTTCGTCACGGCAAGGGTTCCAGCAGCAGCAGGTGGTTCGTTGGAAGGGTTTACAGCGCGCGGTGCTTGGCTTCGCCGAAGAACGGCGTGTGGTGGGCGCAATCGTTCAGGCGCACCACTTCCAGGCTGTCCAGGTCGGCGCCTTCGAGCAGGTTCAGGGTGGTCGGCGCCTGGCGGAAGGTCCACAGGCGGGAAATCGGCAGGCCCAGCACCTTGCACAGGATCACCCGGTTCACTGCGTCGTGGGCGACCACCAGCAGGGTGTCGTGCTCGCCCAGGCCTTCAGCGGCACGGGCCAGGCCACGCCAACTGCGCTCCAGCACCAGGCGCAGCGATTCGCCGCCCGGCATCAGCACGGTATCGGGTTCTTCACGCCAGGCCTTCAGCCGCGACGGGTCTTTTTCGTTGATCTCGCTGGCCAGCAGGCCTTCCCACTCACCGTGGGCGATTTCCTGCAGATCCGGTTCGGTCTGCAGCATGCCGGCGCGGTCGGCACCCAGGGCAAGCTGGGCGGTCAGCTGGGCGCGGGACAGCGGCGAGGCCACCGCACGGGTGATGTCCACCGAAGCAAGACGGGCGCCCAGAGCCTGGGCCTGGGCTTCGCCGATGGGCGAAAGCGGGATGTCGATCTGGCCCTGGTAGCGGCCTTCGGCGTTCCACGGCGTTTCGCCGTGACGGGCAAGCAGGATGCGCATGCGAACAAGGGGTCCTGGGGGGAGGAAGATTCCGTTTCGTTCACATCCTGTGAAGTACGCGGAACAGGGATGATACCTGTTCGGCGCACCGGGCCGGACCGGGCATGAAAAAACCCCGCGACGTCGGTCGCGGGGTTTCGGGCATTGCAGGCGGATTCCGCCGGGCGCGGCCCGGCGCTACCACCGTGAACCTTTATTTCGCCAGGTTCAGTTCCTTCAGCAGCTGCGGCGCCGGCGCCACTTCCTGCATGATCCACTGCATGTAGCGGCTGTCGACGGCAATCATGCGGGTCATCACCGGGTCGAACACCCAGTTGGAGCTGACCGATTCCCAGTTGCCGTCGAAGGCCAGGCCGACGAGCTTGCCGTGCGCATCCAGCACCGGCGAACCCGAGTTGCCACCGGTGATATCCAGGTTGGACAGGAAGTTCACCGGCACCGAACCGATGCGCTTGTCTTCCAGGCCACCGTAACGCTTGGCCTTGACCGCATCCAGCAGCCCCTTCGGCGAATCGAACGGGTCTTCGCCGGTTTCCTTGGCGGCCACGCCTTCCAGGGTGGTGAACGGGGTGTACTGCACACCGTCCTTGCCGTAGCCCATCACGTTGCCGAAAGTGATGCGCAGCGACAGGTTGGCATCGGGGTAGACGAACTCGCCCTGGCTCTTCTTGTAGTCGGCCACGGCCTGCAGGTACAGCGGACGGGCCGTCAGCGATTCGCCTTCGCGGATCTTCTTCTGCTCTTCCTGCTTCAGCAGCGCCGGCATCACCGCCACGGCGTACTGGATGGCCGGATCGGTGCTGGCTTCAAAGGCGGCGCGGTCGGCATTGAACCACTTCAGACGCGCGTCCAGGCCGCCCAGCTCGGTGCCCGACAGCTTGCCCACCAGCGACTTCACGGCGGCCTCGTTGCTGCCACCCAGCCACTTGTTCAGCACTTCGTTGTCGCGCTGCGCGGCCGGCAGGGCCACGTACTGGTCCAGCCAGTAGGTCTGCAGCTGCTGGTCCATCTTCGCCACGTAGCGGCGGTCCATCTGCTTCAGGCCACCTTCGATGGTGGTCAGGTCACGCTGCTGGAAACCGGCTTCGCGCTCGGCGTCCGGCTTGCTGCGTTCGATCGACAGGCGGTACAGGGTGATGGCCGCGCCCACCGCCGAAGTGTTGTTGAACTGCCCCACGAACAGATCGCGTTCACGGGTGGCCTTGCTGGTGGCCAGGTGCTGGACCAGCTGCGCGTGCGCGGCCAGTGCGGGCTTGCCCGCGGCGCCCTGCTTCTTCAGCCAAGCCAGCACGGCCGCTTCTTCGGCCTGCTTCTGGCCGGCGGCGTCGATGCGCTTGAAGCCTTCCAGCTGGCCCTGGTAGTTCTTGGCCACGTTGTTCATGCTGGCCGCGGTGGCGGCGTACTTCACCTTCACGTCCGGGTCGGCCTTGCCGGCCTCGTCGATCATCTTCAGCACCGCGTTGTAGTGGCGGGCGATGGTCGGGTAGGTGAAGCTGGCGGTTTCGTTGAACTCACCGGCCAGCGCGTAGCGGTTGGTGCGGCCCGGGTAGCCGGCCACCATCACGAAGTCGTCGGCGCCCAGCGGCTGGTCGGCGAACTTCAGGAAGTGCTTGGGCTGGTAGGGCACGTTGTCGGCCGAGAACGCCGCCGGCTTGCCGTCCTTGCCCACATAGGCGCGGTAGAACGAGAAATCGCCGGTGTGGCGCGGCCACATCCAGTTGTCGATGTCGCCACCGAACTTGCCGACGCTGCCCGGGGGCGCGTAGACCAGGCGCACGTCCTTGATTTCCATGTTGCGGAACAGGCGATAGGTGTTGCCGCCGCTGAACGAGTACAGGCGGCAGCGGAAACCGGCGTCGGCTTCACAGGCAGCCACCTGGGCCTTGTCGAAGGCATCCAGCGCGCGGCTGCGGGCAAGCGGGTCCTTGCCGGCGGCGGCAATGGCGGCCTTGGCCTGGGCGGTGACGTCGGTGATCTGGTCGAGCACGAACACGCGTGCGTTCGGGCCGGCGCTCAGTTCGTCCTTCAGGGTCGGCGCGTTGAAGCCGTCCTTGATCAGGTTCTTCTGCGCGGTCGAATTGAGCTGGATGGCGCCATAGGCGCAGTGGTGGTTGGTCACCACCAGGCCCTGCGGGGACACGAAGCTGGCGGTGCAGCCGCCCAGTGCCACCACCGCGCCCATCGGATCGCCGGTCAGGTCGGCCAGCTGTTCAGGCGACAGCTTCAGGCCGGCCTTCTGCAGCGGGCCGGCGATTTCCGGCAGCTGCTGCGGCACCCACATGCCTTCGGCGGCATGGGCGACCTGGACCAGCCCAAGGCTGGCAACGATGGAGAAAGCAAGCAGGTTCGAGCGCATCGAGCAGCCCCTGATGATGGAACCGCCGAGTGTAGCCCAGCCCCCTGCCCCGCCCGATGCCCGGAAGTCATGGGCTGCGCGCCCGCAGCGCAACATGGGAATTGCGCCCAGCGCTCTATAATCCGCGTTTTCCCCCTGACGAGTTCCACCCGATGGCGCAGCAAACGATGAAGGCCCTGGTCAAGCGCGAAGCCGCCAAGGGCATCTGGCTGGAAGAGGTTCCGGTTCCGACCCCGGGCCCGAACGAGGTGCTGATCAAGCTGGAAAAGACCGCCATCTGCGGTACCGACCTGCATATCTACCTGTGGGACGAGTGGAGCCAGCGCACCATCAAGCCGGGCCTGACCATCGGCCATGAGTTCGTTGGCCGCATCGCCGCGCTCGGCTCGGCCGTCACCGGCTACGAGATCGGCCAGCGCGTGTCGGCCGAAGGCCACATCGTCTGCGGCCACTGCCGCAACTGCCGCGGCGGCCGCCCGCACCTGTGCCCGAACACCGTCGGCATCGGCGTGAACGTCAACGGCGCCTTCGCCGAATACATGGTGATGCCGGCCAGCAACCTGTGGCCGATTCCCGACCAGATTCCGTCCGAGCTGGCCGCGTTCTTCGACCCCTACGGCAACGCCGCGCATTGCGCGCTTGAGTTCGACGTGATCGGCGAAGACGTGCTGATCACCGGTGCAGGCCCGATCGGCATCATCGCCGCCGGCATCTGCAAGCACATCGGGGCGCGCAACGTGGTGGTGACCGACGTCAACGACTTCCGCCTGAAGCTGGCCGCCGACATGGGCGCCACCCGCGTGGTGAACGTCGCCAACCAGTCGCTGAAGGACGTGATGAAGGAACTGCACATGGAGGGCTTCGACGTGGGCCTGGAAATGAGCGGCAACCCGCGCGCGTTCAACGACATGCTCGACTGCATGTACCACGGCGGCAAGATCGCCATGCTCGGCATCATGCCCAAGGGCGCCGGCTGCGACTGGGACAAGATCATCTTCAAGGGCCTGACCGTGCAGGGCATCTACGGCCGCAAGATGTACGAGACCTGGTACAAGATGACCCAGCTGGTGCTGTCCGGTTTCCCGCTGGGCAAGGTAATGACCCACCAGCTGCCGATCGATGATTTCCAGAAGGGCTTCGACCTGATGGAAGAAGGCAAGGCCGGCAAGGTCGTGCTCAGCTGGAACTGACCGGCATACCGTAGCGCCGGGCCATGCCCGGCGTTGCGGGCAAGAAAAAGGCGCCCATCGGGCGCCTTTTTCGTGGACGACAGCAGCGTCGGATCAGTTGCCGATGGCAACCGACAGCATCACGCGGCTGTGCGCCAGCTTGCCGGAGTTGTAGCGGCCGTCGCTGTCGGTGCCGTAGTAGCCCAGGCCCACGTTGAACATGCCGAACTGGCGGCTGACGCCAACGTTCCAGTCGGTGTAATCCTTGGCGATGCCCTTCTCGAAGGTGCTGCGGCCGACGTTGGCGCTCAGCGTGAAGTCCTGCGGCAGGCCCCACTCACCGCCCAGCGCGTAGTACCAGCCATCGGTGCTGCTGTTCCACACGTCGTTGCTGTAGGCCACCGTCAGCTTGTAGGTGTCATCCAGCGTGGTGGTGGTGATCAGCTCGTTGTAGTTCAGCTCGCTGGCACCGGGGTAGGTGTAGCGGTTCAGCAGCACATCGAAGTTCAGGCGCTCGGTGGGGTCGATGCCGTAGCCGATCTGGTAGTCCACTTCGAGATTCGGGTCGCCCGGGCCGAAGTCCACGCCCGAACCCCACACGCCGGCATACAGGCCGACCGGGCTGGTATAGGTGAAGCCGGCCTGCAGGGTCGGATCTTCGTCGGTCTGCGAAACGCCACGGAACAGGTAATCGGAAACAGCGGTGACATTCCAGCTGTAAGGCGACTCGGCCTCCTGGGCACTGGCGGCAAGCGGGGCCAGGGCGAGGGCGGCGGCGAGGGTCAGGCAGGCACGGGCGTGCTTCATGGGCGTCTCCGGTGGGGGGGCGGTGGCGTGGAAGGCGGAAGCGACAACCGGGCCAGACAGGGCCGGTTCACGAATTTTTAACCCGTTTGCTATTGCGATGCAACATGTGCCGGCCATGGCGGTGGCCCACCCTGCCCGGTCGGCGGCCCGGGTTGCCCGGTAGAATCGGTGGTTTCCCGTGCTGAGCCGTGCCCACGCCATGACCGACGCCTCCTCCGCCCTGACCCGCCATTACGCCGATGAACTGGACGCGATCCGCGCCCAGGGCCTGTTCAAGTCCGAGCGGATCATCACCAGCCCGCAGTCGGCCGAGATCACCCTCGACGATGGCCGTACCGTGCTGAACTTCTGCGCCAACAACTACCTGGGCCTTGCCGACCACCCGGACCTGATCCAGGCCGCCAAGGACGCGCTGGACAGCCACGGCTTCGGCATGGCCTCGGTGCGCTTCATCTGCGGCACCCAGGACCTGCACAAGCAGCTGGAAAAGCAGATTGCCGACTTCTTCGGCAAGCAGGACACGATCCTGTACGCGGCCTGCTTCGACGCCAACGGCGGTCTGTTCGAACCGCTGCTCGGCGAGAACGACGCGATCATTTCCGACGCACTGAACCACGCCTCGATCATCGACGGCGTGCGCCTGTGCAAGGCCAAGCGCTTCCGCTACGCCAACTGCGACATGGCCGACCTGGAAGCGCAGCTGCAGGCCGCCGATGCGGCCGGCTGCAAGACCAAGCTGATCACCACCGACGGCGTGTTCTCGATGGACGGCTTCATCGCCCCGCTGGACGAGATCACCGCGCTGGCGAAGAAGTACAACGCACTGGTGCACATCGACGAATGCCACGCCACCGGTTTCCTTGGTGCCAGCGGTCGCGGCTCGGCCGAAGTGAAGGGCGTGCTGGAAAAGATCGACATCATCACCGGCACCCTGGGCAAGGCCATGGGCGGCGCGCTCGGCGGTTTCACCTGCGCCAGCGCCGAAGTGATCGAACTGCTGCGCCAGCGTTCGCGCCCGTACCTGTTCTCCAACTCGCTGCCGCCGCACGTGGTGGCTGCCGGCATCAAGGCGTTCGAGATGCTGGCCGCCGCCGATGACCTGCGCAGCACGCTGGTGCAGAACACCGCCTACTTCCGCGAAAAGATGGTCGCCGCCGGTTTCGACGTGAAGCCGGGGGTGCATCCGATCAGCCCGGTGATGCTGTACGACGCACCGCTGGCGCAGAAGTTCGCCGAGCGCCTGCTGGAAGAAGGCATCTACGCGATCGGCTTCTTCTTTCCGGTGGTGCCCAAGGGCCAGGCGCGCATCCGCACCCAGATCAGTGCCGCCCATACCCGCGAGCACCTGGACCGCGCGATCGATGCGTTCACCCGCATCGGCGTGGAACTGGGCGTGATCAAGGGCTGATCAACGGTAGCGGGGGGGGGGGGGGGGGGGGGGGGGGGGGGGGGGGGGGGGGGGG
>NZ_JACVUD010000037.1:0-35670 GCF_016624905.1 Stenotrophomonas sp. S49
ACCCATGCCCCGCCGGCCGCCCCCGGGGCACGCCCCCCCCCCGGGCGGGCGCGCCGAAGGCGGCCAGGGTGGCGATTTTAGCGCCATTCGGCGGGAGGGGACGGGGGGCTCCTGCACGCTCGGGTGAAATCAACCCTAAAGTTGGCAGGAAAGTTGCAGATAACCCGATAGCACCCATCGTGGCTGGCGCTCATGGCGTTGGTGACCGGATTGGAACAGGGGCCGGTACAGGCGCACGGTGGGGAAGCAGGGGGCCGGTGGTCGGGGGACTGCCGGCCCCGTTTTTTTCCGGCCGAAGGTGGCGCTATCCACCCATGGCGTGGATCTACCGGCAGCATCAAAAACGAACGGCCCCGCAGTGCGGGGCCGTTTGTCTTGCAGAGGTGCCGACATCCGACAGGGCCGGAACAGGGGGGATCCAGATGTTCCTGTCGGATATCGACGTAGAGCGTTTGGTCACGGCCCTAACGTTTTTGTCACATTGTGACGCGGGCCGTCACCACCTGCGTAGAGTGAGGCTTGAACCGGGGGAAATGCAAGATGGTTCAGGGCTCAACTGTGCGCTGCGTCCCACGATCGAGATTGCGCCACGGGGAACCGTTCATCCTGGGCGCCGCCGGACGCGGCGGCGGACCGGCCGGACGCGCCGGGCGGGCTGCCGGCGCCGGGCGCTGCACGGCCTGCGGCGGGCGCTGCATCGAATCCAGGTTGCGCCAGGGCGAGCCGCCGTTGTTCTGGCGCGGCGGCTGCGGCGGACGGTTCTCGCCGCCATTGCCCGGGCGCGGCGGCGGGCGATGGTTGTGCGGCGGGCGGTAGATCGGCCGCGAGTAGTACGGGTTGCCATAGCCGTAATAGCCATAGCCGCCGTAGCCGCCGTAGTACGGGTAGCCCGAATCGTAGGGATAGCCGTAGGGGTAGCGGTACTCCGTCGAGGGCGCACCGTGGTAGTAGCCGCCACCGCGGCCACCGCCAACGTAATCGTAGGTAGCGCAGCCGGTCAGGGCCAACATCAGGCCACCGGCAAGCAACAGGCGCAGTTTCATGTGGAGTCCCCCCAAGGACGGGTGTAGTGCCAGCTTCGGGCGCGAGCGTTGAATCGCCCCTTAATCCCGCCGGCCAGAATGAATGGCGGTGAAGGGCAGCATGCTGGCACGGCAGCCGGCATCGCCGCCAGCGCGGGGGCTTACGTTAACCTTGCGTCATGAGCGATTCACTGTTGCCGACCCCCGCCGATGTACTGGCCGCCGCAGCGCGCATCGCGCCCCATGCCCATGTGACCCCGGTGCTGCGTTCGCACGCGCTGGATGCGCTGGCCGGGGCGTCGTTGGCGTTCAAGGCCGAGCACCTGCAGCGCGGCGGTGCCTTCAAGTTCCGTGGGGCATGCAATGCGGTGTGGTCGCTGCCGGAAGACCGGGCGGCGGCGGGCGTGGTGACCCATTCGTCGGGCAACCACGGTGCCGCGCTGGCGCTGGCGGCGCGTACCCGCGGCATTCCCTGCCACGTGGTGGTGCCCGAGGGCGCGGTGGCGGCCAAACTGGCCAACATCGCCCGCCACGGTGCCACGCTGTGGCGCTGCCCGCCCACCATTGCCGATCGCGAGGCCACCTGCGCGCAGGTGCAGGCCGATACCGGCGCGACCCTGGTGCACCCGTATGCCGACCCAGCCGTGATGGCCGGGCAGGGCACCGCGGCGCTGGAACTGCTGCACAGCGATGGCCCCTTCGATGTGCTGGTGGTGCCGGTGGGCGGCGGTGGCCTGGCCTGCGGCACCGCGCTGGCCCTGCAGCACGCCAGCCCGCACACCCGCCTGGTGCTGGCCGAACCGGCCGGGGCCGACGACACCGCGCGCTCGCTTGCCGCCGGCACCCGCCAGGGGCCGTTCACCCCGGACACGTTCTGCGACGGCCTGCGCACCCTGGTCGGGGTGCCCAACTTCGCCCTGCTGCAGGCCGCCGGCGCCGAGGTGATCGTGGTGGATGATGCCGCCACGCTGGCCGCCATGCGCCTGCTGTGGGAGGTGCTGAAGCAGGTGGTCGAACCGTCTTCGGCTACGGTGCTCGCCGCGGTGCTGGCGCAGCCGCAGCGGTTTGCCGGCCTGCGCGTGGGCCTGGTGCTGTCCGGTGGCAACGTGGACCTGCCGGCACTGCGCTGGGAGGCGGCGTGAGCCGCGGCCGGCACCGTGTCCGCACCGGCCTGCTGGGCTGGCTGTGGCGGCTGTTCGTGCTGGTGGTGGTGTGGTTGCTGGGCGTGACGGCGTGGATCGTCTGGGTGGGCGAGCGCGACCAGGCGGCCAAGGCGGATGCGATCATCGTGCTGGGCGCGGCCGCCTACGACGCCAAGCCGTCGCCGGTGTTCGAAGAGCGCATCCGCCATGGGCTGGATCTGTACCAGGCGGGCTATGCGCCGTTGCTGATCTTCACTGGTGGCTATGGTGGCAGCGGCGCGCGCTTTTCAGAATCACAGGTGGCGCGCCGTTATGCACTGAAGCATGGCGTGCCCGATGACGCGATCCTGATTGAAACCGCCTCGCGCAATACCGTGCAGAACCTGGTGGAAGCCAAGCGCCTGATGGAGCAGCGGCACCTGCAGCGGGTCATCATTGTCAGCGACCCGCTGCACATGGCCCGCGCGCTGCGCCTGAGCCAGGCGATGGGGATTGAAGCACTGGCCTCGTCCACGCCCAGTACGCGCTTCCGCAGCTTCCATACCAGCTGGCGTTTCCTGCTGCAGGAGATCTACTTCTTCCACCGCGACCTGGTGCGCCCGCCGTTGAGTTCGCCGGGCAATACCTGACGGCGCCTTTGGATCAGGGCTGCTTGCGGCGGATCGGGATGGCCGAAACCGGTACCGAGGCGATGTCGTGGCCGCCTTCGCGGATCGGTGCGCCGGGGTCCGGTGCCCAGGCGTGGGCGTAGATCACTTCCCAGCTGCTGGGCAGCTTGCCATCGTCGCGGCGCAGGGGTTCGTAGGCCGCAGCGGCGGCGGCGAAGCGGCCGCGCCCGGTCAGGGTGTGGCGACGGTCCACGCGGGCGTTGGTGGCGCCCATCGCGCGCAGCTCGCGCATCAGCGCGGGCAGGTCGTCGTAGGTCAGGGTGAACAGATCGCGGTCCAGCACCGGGTCGCGGAAGCCGGCCATCATCAGTGCATCGCCGAACTGGGCGATCTGCGCGAAGCGACTGACGTGCGGGCGGTCATCGGCGGCGGCGAACGCTTCGTTGAGCTCGATCAGCGTTTCCGGGCCGAAGGTGGAGCACAGCAACAGGCCGCCCGGCTTGAGCACGCGGCGGAAACCGGCAAACACCGCCGGCAGGTCGTCCAGCCACTGCAGGCACAGGTTACTGAAGATCACATCGACGCTGTTGTCGGCCAGCGGCAGCGCGGCGGCATCACCGCACAGGCGCTGGAATGGCTTCCACCAGCCGGCCTGGCGCTTGGCCTGGCCCAGCATCGGCAGGGCCACGTCCAGCGCGATCACCTGCGCCTTCGGCCAGCGCTTCTTCATCAGCGCGCTGGCGTGGCCGGTGCCCGAACCAATGTCCAGCACCACCGCGGGCGTGCGTGCTTCCAGGTAATCCAGCGATTCGATCAGCCGCGACTGCACTTCGCGCTGCAGGGCAGCGGCGGCATCGTAACTGCTGGCGGCGCGGCCGAAGGCGCGGCGGACGTGGCGGGCATCGAAGTGGGACGGCATTGCGGAAGTCTCTTAGAACGTACCGGGGTAGGCGCCGCCGTCGATCAGCAGGTTCTGCCCGGTGAGGTAACCGGCCTGTGCGCTGCACAGGAAGGCGCAGGCGGCGCCGAATTCGTCCGCCGTGCCGAAGCGGCCGGCGGGGATCTGCTGGCGGCGGCGCTCTGCCACGGCCTGCGCGTCGCCGTCCTGGCCCGCTGCATGGGCGAAGTTGGCGCGCAGGCGGTCGGTGTCGAACTGGCCGGGCAGCAGGTTGTTGAGGGTGACGTTGTGGCCGACCGTGCGCCGGGCCAGGCCGGCGACGAAGCCGGTCAGGCCGCTGCGCGCGCCGTTGGACAACGCCAGGGTGTCGATCGGCGCCTTCACCGATGAAGAGGTGATGTTGACGATGCGGCCGAAGCCGCGCGCGATCATCGCGTCCACCGTGGCGCGGATCAGCGCGATCGGCGCGAGCATGTTGGCGTCCAGCGCGGCGATCCAGTCGTCGCGTTCAAACGTGCGGAAATCGCCGGGCGGCGGGCCACCGGCGTTGGTCACCAGGATGTCCACCTGCGGGCAGGCGGCCAGCGCCTGGGCACGGCCGGCGTCGGTGGTCACATCGGCGGCCACCGCGCGCACTTCGCCCGCACCGGGCAGGGCGCGCAGTGCGTCGGCGGCGGTCTGCAGGGAGGCTTCGCCACGGGCCACGATCACCACGTTCACGCCCTCGGCCACCAGCGCACGCGCGCAGCCCAGGCCCAGCCCCTTGCTTGCGCCACACACCAGTGCCCAGCGGCCGGAAATACCCAGATCCATACGTCAGCCCTGCATCGTTCGGAAGGCGCTCATTGTCCGCCATCGGCCGGTGACAGGCCGGCAACGAAGTGTTGCAGGGCGGCGGCCACCTGATCGGCATGGCCGAGGAACGGCGCATGGCCGCCGTGGGCGATGGTCAGTGCCTGCGCGTTCGGCGCGAGTGCCGCGGCGGCCTGCATGGCAGCCGGTGACACCAGGCGGTCGCGCTGGCCGGCGATCCACAGGCTGGGTTTTCCCAGCGCCGGCAGGGCGCCGCGCAGGTCGGTGCTTTCCAGCAGGCGCAGGCCTTCCAGCAGGGTGCGCTCAGTTGGCGCGCCACGTTCCACCAGGCGCTGGCGCAGGGTGCGCAGTTCCTCGCGGGCGTGCGCCGAGCCCATCACGTCCAGGGCCAGGAAGCGTTCCAGGGTGCCGGCGAAATCGGTCGCCAGGTCGCGCCCGAACTGTTCGAACACCGCCGGTTCCACCGCATGCGGCCAGTCATCGCCGCGTACGAAACGCGGAGTGGCCGCGATCATCGCCAGCCCGCGCACCTTGGGCAGAGTCGCTGCGGCATGCAGGGCGAACAGCCCGCCCAGTGACCAGCCGCACCACACCGCCGGCGGGGTGGCCGCGGCAATCGCGTTCACCACGTAGGGCAGGCGCAGCGGCGTGCTGTCGTCGCGGCTGTGGCCGTGGCCGGGCAGGTCCACCACGTGCAGGGTGAAGTGCTGGGCCAGGCGTTCCACCAGCGGCGCGAACACGCCGCCCTGCAGGGCCCAGCCATGGATCAGCACCAGGTCCGGCCCGCGGCCGGTGACATCGATATGCATGCGGGGCCCTGCGTGTTTCAGGCGATGGCGCGGTCGAACGGCAGCGACGGCGGCAGCGGATCGGGGGCGAGGGCGGCGCGGCCGACCTGGTCGCGCGCGCTGGCAATGGCGTCCACCAGACCGCGCACCTGTTCGGGCGTATGCAGCGCCGACAGGGTGACGCGCAGCCGCGCCTTGCCTTCGGGCACGGTGGGCGGGCGGATGGCGCCGACCAGCCAGCCGGCCTGTTCCAGTGCCTGCGACATCGCCACGGCAGTGTGGTCGTCGCCGCACAGCAGCGGCTGGATCGGCGTTTCCGAGGCCATTACATCCAGCCCATGGCGGCGGGCTTCGCCGCGGAACAGGGCAATCAGATCGGTCAGGCGCTCACGCCGCCAGTGGTCGCGGCGGGCCAGGCGCACCGCTTCCAGCGCGGCGGCGGCCAGGGCCGGCGGCAGCGCGGTGGTGTAGATGTAGGGGCCCGCGGTTTCGGCCAGGTGTTCAATCAGGTCGTCGCGGCCCAGCACCAACGCGCCGGCACCGCCCAGCGCTTTGCCCAGGGTGACCAGCTGCAGCGGCACATCGTCCACGCCCAGCCCGGCGCTGGCCACGGCACCACGACCGTCGCCCAGCACGCCCACGCCGTGCGCATCGTCCACGTAGAACAGCGCCTGCTGCAGGCGCGCCACCAGGGACAGCGCACGCAGCGGCGCGATATCGCCGTCCATGCTGAAGACACCGTCGGTGGCCAGCATGGCCGCGCCATCGGGCGCGTGCTTGAGCTGGCGCATGGCGCCTTCCGGGTCCAGGTGCGGGTAGCGGCGCAGGCGCGCGCCGGCCAGCCGGGTGGCATCGAGCAGGCTGGCGTGGTTCAACTTGTCCTGCACGCAGACATCGTTCTCTTCGCTCAGCAGCGCCTGCTGCACGGCCAGGTTGGCGGCGAAGCCACTGCCGAACAGCAGGGCGCGCGGGTAACCCAGCCAGTCGGCCACTTCGCGTTCCAGTGCGTCGTGCAGCGCGTGGTGGCCGCAGACCAGGTGCGAGGCACCGGCACCGGCGCCTTCGCGCGCGGCGGCGTCCTGCAGGGCGTTGACCACGCTGAACTGCTGGGCCAGGCCCAGGTAATCGTTGCTGCAGAAGCCGGTCAGCCAGCGCCCGTCAACTTCCAGGCGCACGCCATCGCGGCGCGACACCGTGCGCCGGGGGCGGCGACGGCCTTGGGCATCGCGCAACGCGCGCTGGGCTTGAAGGCGGGCGGACAGGTCGGGGCGGGCCATGGTGGCTACGGGCGACGACGGGGCGGCTAGGGTAGCGCGTTGCCGCGGCGGCCGCTTGTGCCCCGCATCACGCGGCGCCGGCAGCGGGACAGGTGGCGATATCGGCGTGCACGGTGCCGCCGTGGTCGTGGCCCGCGGCGTCCACCTGCACCGGCATCGGCTGCAGGCCCAGGCGCGCGAACAGGGCCAGGTCGCGTTCGCTTTCCGGGTTGCCGGTAGTCAGCAGTTTTTCCCCGTAGAAGATCGAGTTGGCGCCAGCCAGGAAGCACAGCGCCTGCAGTTCATCGCTCATGGCTTCGCGGCCGGCCGACAGCCGCACCATCGAACGCGGCATGACGATGCGGGCCACGGCAATCATGCGCACGAACTCGAATGGGTCCAGTTCGGCGCTGCCGTGCAGCGGTGTACCGGCCACCTGCACCAGCTGGTTGATCGGTACCGAATCGGGGTGGGCCGGCAAGGTGGCCAGCGCCAGCAGCAGGCCGATGCGCTGTGCGCGCGTTTCGCCCATGCCGACGATGCCGCCACAGCAGGTTTTCAGTCCCGCATCGCGCACGTGGCCCAGGGTATCCAGGCGGTCCTGGTACTGGCGGGTGTGGATGATCGAATCGTAGTAATCCGGCGCGGTGTCCAGATTGTGGTTGTAGTAGTCCAGGCCGGCATCCTTCAGGGCACGTGCCTGGTCGCCGCTGAGCATGCCCAGGGTGGCGCAGGTTTCCAGCCCGAGCGCCTTCACCCCGGCAATCATCGCGGCCACCTTCGGAATGTCGCGTTCCTTCGGTGAACGCCATGCCGCGCCCATGCAGAAGCGCGATGCACCGGCCGCCCTGGCCTGGCGCGCCTTGGCCAGCACCGCCTCGGTGTCCATCAGCTTCTGCGCGTTCACGCCGGTGTTGTAGCGCTGTGCCTGCGGGCAGTACGCGCAGTCTTCCGGGCAGCCGCCGGTCTTCACCGACAGCAGGGTGGACACCTGCACCTGTGCCGGATCGAAATGCGCGCGATGCACCCTGGCGGCGCGGAACAGCAGTTCCGGCAGGGGCAGGTCGAACAGCGCCTGCAGTTCGTCGTGCTGCCAGTCGTGGCGGATGGCGTAGGCCATGGCGGGACCTTGGAAGGGGTGGAACGAGGGCGGCAGTGTGGGTGGGTCGGTGAAGGCTGTCAACTTTCGGTTTTATCTGTGGGTTTACAGTTAGGGATGCAGCAAGCCGCCGCCGCGGTGTAAGTTCATGGCTGCATAGGGAGTCGCGAGCATCTGCCATGGACAGTTCCCAGACCTACCCGATCCGCCGCGATGCGGTGCTGTGCAGTCTGGCCGAGCTGCCGGACGGCGGCCTGCGCGTGGTGCTGGATGATCTGCGCCAGACCGATCCGCCTGGGCACTGGAAGCACCACGTGCTGGTGACCTTCAAGGACTACCCGGCGGGGCAGCTCGATCCGTCGGCGCTGTCGAACGAGGAACTGCAGGCATTCGGCCATTACGTGCTGGTTCGCTTGCTGGCCATCAACGGTTGCCTGCCTGCCGAGGAAAGTGCTGCCGAACGCGATGCGCCGCTTGCCGGCCCGTAGCGGCCGCAGGCACGACCGCGCCGCTACACTGGGCCGCCCAGCAACGGACCTGCCATGGAACTGCCGCACTTCGCCTACCACCCCGACCCGCTGGCCACCGGCAGCGTGATCGCCGCCGATACCGCGTGCGTCTGCTGCGGGCAGGTGCGTGGCTACGTCTATGCCGGGCCGGTCTACGCCGAAGACGAGTACGAGCAGACGATCTGCCCCTGGTGCATTGCCGATGGTTCGGCGCATGCGCAGCTTGGCGCCACCTTCACCGATGAAGAAGGCGTGGGCGGTGGCGGTGAATGGGACGCGGTGGACGAGACGATCATCGATGAAGTGGCGCAGCGCACGCCGGGCTTCAATGGCTGGCAGCAGGAGCAATGGTGGACACACTGCGGCGATGCCGCGCAGTTCAACGGCCGCGCCGGTCGCGCCGAGCTGGAAGCGCAGGGCCCGGCCGCGCTCGCCGCGATCCAGGACAGCACCGGATTGGACGATGGCCCGCAGTGGCAGCACTTCCTGGCGGCGCTGGACAAGGACGGATCACCCACGGCCTACCTGTTCCGCTGCCGGCACTGCGGCGAACTGGGCGGCTACCAGGACTGCGACTGACAGGAGCCACGCCTACATGCAGGCACGCCGATACGCTCGTGTTTCCAGATGTGCCACTGCGGTGGCAAGCGCGCTGGCCTGCCTGCTTCCGCTGCAGGGCGGGGCGCAGCAAGCGGCGACCACCGACATTCCCTACGCCACGCCCGACGCGGCCTTGATTGCCCTGCGTTCGCTGCCGCAGGTGCGCGAGCGCCAGGACAACGACTGGGTGGTGCTGCACGACCTGCAGGGCCAGGTGTTCTGGTCGGTCACCCTGCCGGGCAATGGCTGGCACCCGTCCATCATCCGCCGGCAACTGCGCGAGCAGCAGGGCGAAGTCCGTGTCGACATGCAGGTGCGCTGCGGCGCTGACAAGGACGACTGCGACCGCTTGGTGCAGGTGTTCCAGGCCAGCAACGAGAACCTGCGCACGGCGGCCAGGGCGATGGCCGAAGTGCCGGACAAGGACTGAGCCTGACATGTACGAATGGCAGCCCATCACTTTCTCTGAACTGGAGGCGTTGGTGGCCGAACAGCTGGGCCGCTGCACGCCCGCCCAGCAGGCGGCTTTCGCCAGGCTGCGCGTGCCCTTCCATCACGTGCCCGTGCATCGCCAGGGTGCCGTGGAGCAGGTGTGGGTGGTGGCCCATACACCTGCGGGCTGGCTGTACTACGAAGACGTGGAAGAGGGCTTTGAGACCGGACGGCCCGATGCACGCGGCGTGCTGCCCGACCGCGGCTGCAATCAGCTTGAGCTGACCCACCTGCTGCACCGCCTGGGGCTGTAAGCCACTACAGCCCCGGCGTGCAGCGCGGTGGGGTCAGGCCGCCTTTGCCTGCTGGCGGGCGCGTGCGCGGCGCTCGATGCTGGCGGCGAACAGCGGGGTTTCGCGGCCATTGTGATTGCCGCCGTCGCGCTGGCGTGCTTCGGCCGCTTCTTCGAACGGGGTGCCATGCTCGGCGATGAAATCCAGGAACTCCTGGGTGGGGTGGGCGACCACGCTGTTGGTGTACTCGCAGGTGTTTTCGTCGATCTTCTTCACGCTCAGTGTCCAGATCACCTGTACGCGGGTGCACCCGTTCGGGGTGAAGGCATCGGACGTGGACACCATGCGGCACAGGCTGGGCGTGGCCACTTCGGCCACGTAGTGCTGCACCATCAGCGTCTTGCCGATCATTTCCACGTTGATGGACATGCGCGTGCCATCGTCGGTGGTGGTGCTGCCAGCGGAAATATGGTCCGGCGGGCAGCAGCGCTGGTACTCCGCTTCGGGCAGGTTGAACAGCCACTCGGCGATGTCCACCTGTTCGATCGGCAGGTTGATGATGGCGCTGTAGGCCGAGGAAGACAGCTGCTTGTCGCTGGTGATGATGTCGGACATGTGCGGGCGCCGCAGTGGTGGGGTGTGTGACCACTATCGGTTGTCGCTGCGCGCAGGGCAGCCACCTGTTGGCATGGTGGCGTGCATCCATGCGGGCAGCGGCGCCATACCTGGGTATGGCGCGTGCAGTAGATTGCCCGCTTACACCTGGGCCATGCCACCGTCGACGAACAGCTCGACACCGTTGATGAAGCTGGCCTCGTCCGAAGACAGGAAGGCCACGGCATTGGCCACCTCCTGCGGCTCGCCCAGGCGTGCCAGCGGCACCTGCGCGGCGAGGTGATCGAACAGACCCTGGCGGGCTTCGTCAGGCACCAGGTCGCCCAGGCCGGGGGTGCGGATCGGGCCGGGGCTGACCACGTTCACCCGGATGCGGCGCTCCTTCAGGTCCAGCGCCCACGAGCGGGCGAAGTTGCGCACGGCGGCCTTGCTGGCGCTGTACACGCTGAAGTTGGCGGTGCCCTGGATCGAGACCGTCGAGCCGGTGAGGATGACCGAAGCGCCATCGACCAGCAGCGGCAGCGCCTTCTGCACAGTGAACAGCACGCCGCGCACGTTGGTGGCGAAGATGCGGTCGAAATGTTCTTCGGTGATTGCCCCCAGCGGCAGCATGTCACCGCCGCCGGCATTGGCGAACAGGATGTCCAGGCGGCCGGCCTGGCGGGCAATCTGCGCGTAGACCGCGTCCAGGTCGCTCGGCTGCGAGGCGTCGGCACGGATGCCGGTGGCCTGCGCGCCGATGCTGGCCACGGCCGCATCCAGCTCCGGCTGGCGGCGGCCGGTGCTGTAGACCGTGGCGCCCAGGCGGGCCAGGTGCTGGGCGGTGGCCAGGCCGATGCCAGTGGTGCCGCCGGTGACCAGGGCGATCTTGCCGTTGAAATCAGTGCTCATGGTGTTCTCCTGTAAGGGCTGCCGGGGAGGGGGGTGGCAGCGGGTGGGAGAATGATGGGCGGCCAAGGTTGGGCGATAAATCATGCGCAATGAAAATGACTGTGCATGTGGATGCATAATCAGCCATATGAATCAGCTCAACGCCATCCATGCCTTCGCCCGCGTGGTCGAGACCGGCAGCTTCACCCGCGCCGCCGATTCACTGGACATGCCCACCACCTCACTGAGCAAGCTGGTGCGCGAGCTGGAGGCGCACCTGGGCGTGCGGCTGCTGCAGCGGACCACGCGCCGGGTGGCGGTGACCGCCGAAGGCCAGACGTACTACGAGAAGGCCGGCCGCCTGCTGCGCGACCTGCAGGATGTCGATGCCTCGTTCAGTGCGGCACGCGGGACGCCGCGCGGCCTGCTGCGCGTGGACATCGGCGGTTCCACCGCGCGTGACGTGCTGATTCCGCTGCTACCGGCGTTCATGGCGCGCTACCCGGACATCCGCATCGAGCTGGGCGTGTCCGACCGCACGGTGAACCTGATCGGCGAGAACGTGGACTGCGTGATCCGCGGCGGCGCGCTGGATGACTCGTCGCTGGTCGCACGTCACCTGGGCGATGCGCGCCTGATCACTTGCGCCAGCCCGGCCTATCTGAAGGCGCATGGGGTGCCGGCCTATCCGGAAGAACTGCGTAATGGCCACCGCTTGATCAGCTATCTGCTGCCGTCGAACGGGCGCGCCGTGCCGTTCCGGTTCCGTGGCCCCGACGGTGCCTTCGAGATCAAGGCCGAGCACCGCCTGGGCATCAACGAGAGCAATGGCCATCTGGCCGCCGCAGTGGCAGGCCTGGGCCTGGTGCAGACCTTCGGTTATGCCGCAGCCGCCGCGTTGCAAAGCAAGGCGCTGGTGGAGGTGCTGCAGCCGTGGCGGCCGGCGGCCTACCCCTTCCATGTGGTGTACCCCGATAACCGCCATGTGAACCCGCGGCTGCGGGTGTTCATTGACTGGCTGGTGGAGGTGATGCCGCCGTTGCTGGGGGTCTAGCGACCCGCCAAACGGGCAGCGCAGCGTCAGCTGCGTCGCGGCTTCACCGACACGTGGGGGTGGTCGGGAACATGCCAGCGCCACGGGAAGTCCACGGCGCGGCTGATGCCGATGCGCGGTCCCACCACGGGCGACGCCGGCGGCGGCGTGCCGTCGGAGGCGATGACGATGCCGCGGTCGGCGCCGACCAGGTCCGCGCCATCCAGAGCGCGGGTAATCCCGAAGGCCTGGGAGAGCTTGCCGGGCCCGCTGGCAAGATCGCGCTCGCGCCTGGCAGCAGGCCGCGCCGCCTGCATGGCCCCCACGCCGGCCACGGGTTCGGCCGCCCTCAGCAGCACGCCGACGCCTTCGCCGACTTCCCCACACACCGCGTTGCTGCCCCAGTGCATGCCGTAGGTGAAGTACACATAGAGATGACCGGCCTCGCCGAACATCGTGGCATTGCGTGCGGTCTGCCCGCGATACGAGTGGGCGGCGGGATCTTCGCTGCCGGCATACGCCTCTACTTCCACGATGCGCGCGGCGCGCCCGTCATCACGCACGAGCAGCTTGTTCAACAGCTGCGGTGCAACCAGGGTGGGATGGCGTCGATAGAAATCGCGCGGCAGTACGCTCCATTGGGCGGGAAGCCAATGGAGGGGTGTGCCCTGCTTCTGTGGTGATGCCGACATGTCATTGCGTACGTTGCACGATGGCGTTCAGGCTAGTCCGCCGCATGTGCAGTGCACGTGTCGGCCTGCGGGCGAAGTGCCGGTGAATCCTTACCGCACGGAGCCGCAGCGACTGATAGCGCCCTGACGGCGCTGCCTGCATGTTCAACCGTATGCACGTACGGCGATTCCAGAACGTCATTACCCGCGTTGCGAGGCAGTCGCTGCAGCTGCTGCTGCCCCTGCGCTGCCTGATCTGCGGCGAGGCCGGCCACGATGGCCTGGATCTATGCGCTGCCTGCCTGGCCGATATTTCCTGGTCAGGCCGTGCCTGCCACCGCTGCGCGCTGCCGCTGCCCGATGCCGCGCTGCCGGTGTGCGGTACCTGTCGCGACGAACCACCGCCGCAGGCGGCCACGCACGCCAGCCTGTTGTACCTGCCGCCGGTGGACCAGTTGCTGCTGCGCTTCAAGTTCCACCACGACCTGGCGGCCGGGCGACTGCTGGCCCAGCTGATGCTGCGCCATCCCCCGGCGTGGACCTGTCCGCCGCTGGCACCGGTGCCGCTGCATCGCCGCCGCCTGCGCCAGCGCGGCTACAACCAGGCCGGGGAGCTGTGCCGTCTGCTGCAGCAGCCGGTATGGCGCGGGCTGTACCGCCGTCGTCATACCGCGCCGCAGTCAGAGCGCAGCGCCGAACAGCGCAGGGACAACCTGTTCGATGCCTTCGACGTGCGCGGGCCGGTGCCGGCGGGGGTGACGCTGGTGGATGACGTGATGACTACCGGCAGCACGCTGCTTGAGATTGCCGAGACGCTGAAGCTGGTGGGCGTGGGCGAAGTACGCGCCTGGGTCTGCGCGCGGGTACCGTGACCGTGCCCACAGTGATGCATGCCGGTAGAGTCGACTGTCAGTCGACTATCGCCCGCAGCGAGGGGTTTTTCGGGAGGTCGACCAACGGTCGACTCTACCTAGCGGGTCTGTGCGCGGGTGCCATGACGGTGTCGTCATCGCCGCTGGCGCTACGATGCAGGTTGGATCCTGATCGAAGGAGTGGTCATGCTGTCTCCGGACTCGTCCCGCCCGTCGCTGGTGTCGGCCATTGGCCGCAGCTGGCCGATCCTGCTGCTGTACGGCGTGGTTGCGCTGGGGTTCGGCATCACTGCGGTGGGCTGGCCGCTGTCGGCGGCCACCGCCCTGGCCTGGGTGCTGGGCGTGATGGCCATTGCCGAAGGGGTGATCAGTCTACTGGCGCTGATTACCGGCGGCAGTGGCGCACCGCGCGGCTGGCTGCTGCTGTATGCGCTGGCGTCGCTTGGTTTTGGCGTACTGGCAATCATCAATCCGCTGGCCACGGCCAGCGTACTGGTGCTGCTGCTGGCCGTGTGGCTGCTGGTGGCCGGGCTGTACCGCATCGTGTTCGCCATTCGCGTGCGCAAGCAGATCCAGGGTGAGTGGCTGCTGATACTCAGTGGCGTGCTGGCCGTGGTGCTGGGCGTACTGCTGGCCGCCAATCCGGTGACAGGCCTGGCAGTCACCACACTGTGGATCGGCATTGGCAGCCTGGTGTATGGGGCGTTGCAGATCGTGGTGGCATTGAAGCTGCGCAAGCTGACGTAGCGTCGAGCTTGCTCGACCAGACGGGAACCCAGGTAGAGTCGAGCTTGCTCGACTGCAGTTCGCGGCAAGCCCGCGCGGCGCGCGATGGTCGACCAAGCGGAGCCCGGTAGAGTCGAGCTTGCTCGACGGCAGTTCGCGACAAGCCCGCGCTGCGCGCGATGGTCGACCAAGGTCGACCGCCACCAGGCAAAGCGTCCAACCACTACCGGAAGTGCGCTTCGATCTCTTCCAGCGATTTGCCCTTGGTTTCTGGCAGCCACAGCGCGGCCACCAGGAAGAACACGAACGTGCAGCCGGCCCAGAACAGGAACATGCTGGCGTAGCCATAGTGGCCCACCGTGGGCAGGAACAATGCCGCAATCGTGGTCGACACGAACTGGTTGATCAGCAGCGCGATGCTCATGCCGTTGGAGCGGATGCGATTGGGCATCAGCTCCGACAGCGCCAGCCATACGCACACACCCGGGCCAACCGCGAAGAAGGCGACGAACACCAGGATGCAGGCGGCCACGGCCCAGCCATGGGCCGGCGCCGGTACCGGGCCGATGCGTGCCTGTTCGATGCGCAGCGGCGCCTGCGCGGCGCTGGCCGGGTCGGCGAAGGGATTCAGGTGCAGGCGGCGGAAGAACGTACCGATCACGCTGTCCGGCTGCACGGTGCCGGCACGTTCGATGCGCAGTTCGCGGTCGCCCGGGTTGTCGCTGCGCAACGCGCGCACGTTGGTGAAATCGCCATAGGCGTAGGACACGGTCAGCTGCAGCGGCCGCCCTTCGCGGTCGATGCCCGCGCCCAACTGCTGCCACTGCGCGTCATCCAGCACCAGGCGCAGCCCTTCCCCCTGTACCGCCGCGTGCAACTGCGGCTGCACATCGGCACGGCCGCGCTCGGCCTGGAAGAACAGCGTCGCGGCCGCCAGCAGGGCCACGCAGATGCCACCACTGCCCAGCATCAGCAGGAACTTGCGGCCCTTGCGATCGACCAGCAGCAGGGCAGCCACGGTCATCAGCGCATTGAGCAGCTTGATGGCCACGTCGGCACCGTTGGCCACCGAACCGGACAGACCCGCCTGGTTGAGGATGTTCACTGCATAGGCCAGCACCGAGTTGATGCCGGTGGCCTGGGTGCAGGCCAGCACCACGCAGGCCAGCAGGAAGGGCTTCACGTAGCGGCGGCTGAGCAGCGGCTCGCGCTTGCCGTCGGCACTGCGGGTATCCGGTGCCTGGATCTGCGCCAGCGTGGCCTCCACCTGGTCGGGCGCCAGTACGCGCTGCAGGCTGCGCCGTGCGTCGTCCACGCGCCCACGCCGTACCAGCCAGCGCGGGGATTCAGACAGCCAGAACAGACCCACGCAGAACACGATGCCCGGGGTCAGGCAGCTCCAGAAGATGGTGCGCCAAGCATGGTCCTTGGCCGCGAACAGTGCCTGCGCCTGCTGTGCGTCGGGCAGGCGCCGCGCCGCTTCGGTGGCCGCATCCACCGCATGGGCCTGGTACAGACCGATCAACGCGGCCAGCACCAGGCCAATGGTCAGTAGCAACTGGAACATCGCCGCACCACGGCCGCGCCGTTCCGGGCTGAGTACTTCGGCCAGGTACAGCGGCACCACCACGCCGATCAGGCCGCCGCTGATGCCTTGCAGCAGGCGCCCCAGCAGCAGCGGCGTATAACCGGAAGCGAGTGCCATGATCGGAATCGAGGCGGTGAACAGCACGCCGGCCAGCAGCATGGCGCCACGGCGGCCGATCAGGTCGGCCACCAGCCCGGCGAACAGCGAGGACAGCACGCTGCCCAGCAGCACCGCCGCCACCACGAAGCCGAGCTGCTGGCTGCTCAGGTGCCAGGCCTGGCTGGCGGTGGCTTCCAGATAGGGCAGGGCGCCGGCAATGATGCCGATGTCGATGCCGTACAGCAGGCCCCCCAGGCCACCAATGAACAGCAGATAGCGAACGGGCCAGCGCGGAGCGGTACGTGCAGTCATCGACAGGTTTCCTGTGCGGCGTTTCGGTGCGGATTGCTTCTGTAGGGTCGAGCTTGCTCGACTGAGCGCGCACGGCGGGGCAGAGCAGTCGAGCAAGCTCGACTCTACGAGAGGCGGTACGTCAGGCGTTTTCGGGTGTTACGAACGTGGTGCGTCAGGCTGGTGCAGCGTTCAGGTCAATCACGTGCCCACCCACCACCACCTGCTGCAGGCGCAGGCTGGCGTCGAGCACCACCAGGTCGGCCAGGGTGTCGGGCGCAATGCGGCCGCGATCGTGCAGGCCCAGGTAATCGGCCGGGAAGGTGGATACGCGCTGCGCGGCGTCGGCCAGGTCCAGGCCCACCTGCACCAGGTTGCGCAGGGCCTGGTCCATGGTCAGCGCGCTGCCGGCCAGCGAACCGCTGGCCAGGCGCACGCAGCCGCCGCACTTGTGTACGCGCTGTTCGCCCAGCGCGTACTCGCCATCGGGCATGCCGGTGGCAGCGGTCGCATCGGTCACCGCGTACAGGCGCGGAATCGCGCGCGCGGCCAGGCGGATCACGCCGGGGTGGATGTGCTGCAGATCAGGAATGATTTCCGCGTACTGCGCATGCGCCAGCGCGGCGGCCGCTATGCCGGGGCGGTAGTGGTCCACGCCGGTCATGCCATTGAACAGATGGGTGAACCCCGAGGCGCCGGCCTGCAATGCGGCCACGCCTTCTTCGTAGGTGCCGGCACTGTGGCCCAGCTGCACGCGGATGCCCATGGCGGCCAGCGCGGGAATCAGTGCGGTGTGCTCGCCGATTTCCGGTGCCAGCGTCATCACCCGGATCGGCGCGAGCGCATGCAGCTGCTGCACCAGCGCCAGCGTGGCCTCGAGGGTGCGGTTGGGCTGTGCGCCCAATCGCTGCGGACTGATGAAGGGCCCTTCCAGGTGCACTCCGGCAATGCGCGCGGCATCGGCCTGCGGCGCGGCCTGCGCCGCTGCGACGCCACGCAGGGCGTGTTCGATCTCGTCCAGCCCGGCGGTCATGGTGGTGGCCAGCAGGGTGGTGGTGCCGAACCGGGTATGGGTGCGGGCGATGGTGCGCGCCACGTCGCCGCCCTGCATCAGATCCACGCCCGCCGCACCGTGCACGTGCAGGTCGATGAAGCCGGGCAGGATCACCGGCAGCTGCAGATCATCCGCACCGCTGTGGTCATCCACCTGCAGCTGGCGCACATGTGAATCGAAGTGGACGTGGCCGCGTCGCCAGCCCAGCGGGGTCAGGATGCGGCCGTACAGGGAGCGTGTCGGGTTCATGGCGGTGTCTCGGCGATGATTACTTCGATGCCCAGCCGCTGCAGCCCCTCGCGGGTGGCCTCGTCGATGCCGGGGTCGGTGATGACGGCGTGGATCTGGTCCAGGCGGGCGATGCGGTGCAGGCTGACGCGACCGAATTTGGACGCATCGGTGAGCACCACGATGCGCCGCGCGCGTTCCACCATGCGGTGGTTGAGGCGCGCTTCGGCTTCGTCGTGGGTGGTCAGGCCGAACTGCAGGTCCAGGCCATCCACGCCCAGGAACAGGGTGTCGAAGCTGTAGGAGTTGAGGCTGGCCTCGGCCTGGCTGCCCTGCAGCGACAGCGACTGCTGGCGCAGCAGGCCGCCGGTCAGCAGCACGTTGATGCCCGGCGCGTTGGCCAGTTCCCAGGCAATGTTCAGACCGTTGGTCATCACCGTTACATCGCGGTGGCCGCGCAGGTGGCGGGCCAGGGTCATGGTGGTGGAGCCGGAGTCGATGATGATGTTGTCACCGCCCTGCACCAGCCGCGCGGCGCGCGCGCCGATCGATTCCTTCAGCGGCAGGTTCAGCGCATCCTTTTCATGGATGTCCTGTTCCTGTGGCGGCGTGCGCACCAGGGTGGCACCGCCGTGGGTGCGGTTGGCCAGGCCCTGCGCCTCGAAGTGGGTCAGGTCGGCGCGGATGGTCACCGCCGAAACGCCATAGCGCTCCACCAGATCAGCCACCTGCACGGTGCCGTGTTCGATCAGGCGCTGCATAATCTGTTGGCGACGGGAGCGGGTGTTGCGCATGGCCATCTCTCGGTTTCGTGTGAAAGGTAGAGATTAGCCGTTCGCAAGAACGCTGGCAGCAGAACTTGCGTTCTGCTTGCGGGTGCCGGCCTGGTTGCCGCTGCACGCCCGTGCGTACTCGCCCAGGCACTGGCCGACCCGGTGCTGCACCAGCGCGGCCGGCGTATTGGCCAGCGTGCCGTCACGCACCGCGCGGTACTGCTCGGGCAGGTACTGGCTGAGCAGCACCAGCGGCGGCGCGTGCTGTTCCAGGTTGGCAAACAGGGTCTGCACGGCCTGCACCAGCGCCGGTTCGCCCCAGTAGTAGCGGCAGCGGTCGCTGAAGGAGAACGCGCGCAGCAGGCGCAGCGCGGCCTCGTCACCCTGGTAGTAGGACTGCCAGTACTTCGGCTGCGCCACCATCACCGCGTCCAGCACCTGCGGCAGGCGCGAACACTGTGCGGCCGGCAGCAGCTCGGCCTCGATCGCGGCCAGTGCGAACAGCGCTTCGCGGTAGGCGAAGGTCGCCGCCGGGCCCACCTTGAGGATGGCGAAGTGATCGCGCACCAGTGCGTGCAGGCCGCTTTCGCGCTGGTAATCGGTGGAGTGTGCTTCGAAGACGATGCGCGGTTGCTGTTCCAGGAAGTCGGCCAGTGCGCTGGCCGCGGCCGGGTCGTATTCGTGCACGCTGCTGTGGTCGAAGTCCACGCCCGGCTGCACCACCATGGCGATCACCCGCTGCCAGGCATCGCGCAGCTGCGGCGTATCGAAGGCGTGCTGGTGGATGGCCAGGGTCTGCGCGGCGGCCGCCGGCGTGGTCACCTGCAGGCCTTCAGCCAGCGAGGCTTCGCCGCCGGGAATCGGCACTTCGGTACCGATCACGTAGACCGGTGGCGGCAGGCCGTGTTCGGCGGCGGTGCGTTCGGCAATCTCGGCCAGCTCGGCCGAACGCGCGGCGACGATGGCATCGGGCAGCGGCACCGGGTCGTCGGCGCAGGACATGCTGCAGTCGAGGTGGATCTTGTGGAAACCGGCGGCCACGTAGGCTTCGATCAGCACGCGTGCATGGGTCATGGCTTCGGCGGCGGGGCGCTTCTGCCAGGCATTGGGACCCAGGTGGTCACCGCCCAGGATCAAGCGCTCGCGCGGGAAGCCCTCGTCGTCGGCCAGTGCGCCCACGTAGTCGCGGTACTGCGGCGGCGTCATGCCGGTGTAGCCGCCGAACTGGTCCACTTGGTTGGAGGTGGCTTCGATCAGCAGCACCGTGCCATGCGCCAGGGCCACGTGCATGGCCGCACGCAGCACCTGTTCGTTGCTGCAGCAGACGCTGTACAGGCCAACGTTGGCACCGGCACGGTGGGAAGCAAGCAGGGTCTGCAGCGGGGACATGGTCAGGCTCCGGTCGATCAGGAAAGCGAGGGATGGCAGGCCAGCAGGGCGGCGCCGCGTGCGCCACCGGCATCGCCGAAGCGTGGCGGCACGATGGGCGGCACCTGCACGCCGTTGAACAGGTGTGCGGCGACGGCGGCGGGCAGCTGCTGGTACAGCGGCGCGTACTGCGACAGGCCGCCGCCGAGCACGATCACGTGCGGGTCCAGCGCCAGCACCAGCGCGGCCAGGCTGTGGCCCAGCAGGTCGCGGTGGATATCCAGCGCCTGCCGTGCACGCGCATCGCCTGCTTCGGCGTTGGCGATCACGGCGCTGGCATCGGCAGCGCTGCCGCCCAGGTGGCATTCGATCATCGCCAGGCCGCTGCCGGACACGTAGCGCTCCACGCAGCCCAGCAGGCCACAGGCGCACGCGATCAGCGGCAGGCCGTGGCGCTGCAGCAGGTGCCCCGGCACGCTCCAGTGGCCCCATTCGCCCGCCAGGCCGTTGAAGCCGGACAGCAGGCGACCGTGCAGGCAGAAGCCGCCGCCGGCCCCGGTGCCGAGAATCGCACCGAACATGCTGGGGTAGCCTTCGGCAGCGCCGCCGTGTGCTTCCGAAAGCGCGAAACACTGCAGGTCGTTGCCGAAATGCAGCGGGCGCTGCAGGCGCGCCTGCAGATCGGCGGCCACGGTCTGCCCGGTCAGTGCCGGCACGTTCGCACTCAGTTGCCGGCCACTGCGACGATCGCGCACGCCGGGCAGGGCAATGCCGATGGCCGCGGCGGGGCTGCCGAGCGCGGCATCGGCCTCGGCCACCAGGGCCACCACCGCCTGCAGGAAACCGGCGTAGTCGCCCTGCGGGGTGGCCACGCGGCGGCGCCAGCTGACCTGCAACGTCGTATCGCAGGCCACCAGTTCAATCTTGGTGCCGCCAATATCGATGCCGTAGCAGGCGTGGGCGATCAGCTCAGCCATGGTGGATGGTGACGCCCTGCACGACGCGGTTGACGGTGCCGTCGGGGAACGGGTTGTCCGGGGTCAGGCCCAGCGCGGCCGAACGCTGCAGCGCATAGAGCTGGGCAAAACCCAGCCACACCGGCGCCAGCCACGGATCATCCAGGGCAGGCACGCTGAGGGTGTAGTCATCATCGGCACCGATATCGGCATGCGGGCCGATGGCCAGCAGCTGCCCGGCCACGCCGTCGCGGCGCAGCTCTTCCAGCAGATCCTGTTCGTAGCGGCGGGCCAGCGCCTGGCCGCTGCGCAGCACCACCACCAGGGTCTGTGCATCCAGCGTCGACTTCGGGCCATGGCGGAAACCCAGCGGCGTGTTGGCCAGCGCCAGCACGCGGCCGGCGGTCAGCTCCAGCACCTTCAGCGCGCTTTCGCGGGCCAGTGCTTCCAACGGGCCACTGGCCAGGTAGATCACCCGGTTGAAGGGGCGCTGCGCCAGTGCCGCCACTGGCGCATCCCAGGCGGCCAGGCCTTCGCGGCCCAGCGCGGCAATCTGCTTCAGGCGCGCGACGCGGGAATCCCACGGCGCGCGGTCAAACACGGTCAGCGCGGCCAGCAGCATGCAGGTCAGGCTGCTGGTCATCGCAAACGCGCGGTCGCAGCTGGCCGAGGGCATCAGCAGGGTGCAGGTATCGGCACGACCGGCGCCACGCCGGGCCAGTTCGCCATCGGCATTGCAGGTGATGTCCAGGAAGCGCGCCTGCGTCACGTCGCTGCGCACGCGGTCCACCGCGGCCACGCTTTCCGGGCTGGAACCACTGCGCCCGAACGACACCAGCAGGGTGGGGCGGTCGCGCTGCAGGTACAGCGCCGGGTGGGTCAGCAGGCTGGTGGTGTGCACCACGCGCACCTCGGCCGGCCACTGCGCATTGATCGCATCGGCCACCATTTCGGCAATGAAGCCGGAGCTGCCGGCGCCGGTGAACAGCACGCGCTGGTTCGGATCGTTGAGGCTGTCGCCAAGGAAGGCCTGCAGGCGGTCGCGGGCACGCGACAGGTCCTGCGCCAGGGTTTCCCACAGCGCCGGCTGCTGGGCGATCTCGGCAGCGGTATCGGCTCCGCCAAGGCGCTGCCAGGCGGACACATCGGAAAGCAGGGTGACGTCCATTCAGAGGTTCCAGTTGGGCCAGCGCACCATCTGCGTTTTCTTTCGAAATGTCAAATATCGAAAGCAAAAGAAAAGAAAATGGCGTGGGGGGTTGCCCTGCCAGTATCTGGGATTCAGACGAAAGAAACCGCGGAATGCCGTATCGCACAATGCTTAATAGGGGCCTGCAAGCGCTTACACAAAGTGTTGCGGTGCATCATCTTTCGTTTCGTGGAAAAAAATCTTCCTTTTTGCTTTCAATTTATTGACATCTTTCGAATCGCTGCCCTAGAGTCGGCCCAACCGCTTTCGAAACGCCCGGTGAACGGGTTGGGAGTCTGTGTGGAGAACTGCGTTCGTCGCTCGCCGCTGCTGCTGGCGCTGCTGCCGGCCTTGATGCTGGCAGCGACATCGGCTCGCGCCGAACCCGTGGGCAACCTGCGTTCGATCACCGCCAGCGACAGCCGCGACGGGCTGCGCGCGTGGGACCTGCAGACCGACAACGGCACCCGCCTGCGCATTGAACTGCCGGCCGCCGACATCATCCGCGTGCACGCCGGCCGCAAGGGCACGCTCACCGGCGCCGGCGACAAGGCCGCGCCGATCGTGCTGCCGCAGCCCAAGGCGAACGTGCAGGCGCAGCTGGAAGAGGACGCGCAGGAAATCCGCGTGCGCACCGACGCACTGGTACTGCATGTGCAGCGCCAGCCGCTGCGCCTGCGCCTGGAACGCCTGGACAATGGCCAGCCCACCGCGCTGTGGAAGGAACTGCAGCCGCTGGACCTGGATGCCACGCAGAGCGTGCAGGTGCTGTCTTCGCAGGCCGATGAAGGCTATTACGGTGGCGGCCAGCAGAACGGCCGCTACCAGTTCAAGGGCCGCGAACTGGAGGTGTCCTATTCCGGCGGCTGGGAAGAGGGCGACCGCCCCAGCCCGGCGCCGATGCTGCTCAGCAGCCGTGGTTGGGGCATGCTGCGCAACACCTGGAGCGATGGCAGCTACGATCTGCGCCAGGCCGACCAGGCCACCCTGCTGCATCGCGAAGACCGCTTCGACGCCTATTACTTCGTCGGCGCCGACTTGCCGAAGCTGATCGAACGCTACACCCAGCTGACCGGCCGCCCGAACATGGTCGCGCGCTGGGCGCTCTCCTACGGCGATGCCGACTGCTACAACGACGCCGACAACAGCAAAAAGCCCGGCACCGTGCCCGAAGGCTGGAGCGATGGCCCGACCGGCACCACGCCGGATGTGATCGACAGCGTGGCCAAGCAGTACCGCGACCATGACATGCCCGGCGGCTGGATCCTGCCCAACGATGGCTACGGCTGTGGCTACCAGAAGCTGCCGGAGACCGTGCAGGGGCTGGCGAAATATGGCTTCCGTACCGGTCTGTGGACCGAGAACGGCGTGGACAAGATTGCATGGGAAGTGGGCAAGGCCGGCAGCCGCGTGCAGAAGCTGGACGTGGCCTGGACCGGCAAGGGCTATCAGTTCGCGATGGACGCCAACCGCCAGGCGTTCAACGGCATCCTCGACAATTCCGATTCGCGCCCGTTCCTGTGGACGGTGATGGGTTGGGCCGGCATCCAGCGTTATGCGGTGGCCTGGACCGGCGACCAGAGCAGCAGTTGGGACTACATCCGCTGGCACGTGCCGACCCTGGTGGGGTCGGGCCTGTCTGGCATGGCCTACGCCAGCGGCGACGTGGATGCGATCTTCGGTGGCAGCGCCGAAACCTTCACCCGCGACCTGCAGTGGAAAGCATTCACCCCGGTGCTGATGGGCATGAGCGGCTGGTCGTCGAACGCGCGCAAGCACCCGTGGTGGTATGACGAGCCCTACCGCAGCATCAACCGCGACTACCTGAAGCTGAAAATGCGCCTGACCCCGTACATGTACGGGCTGGCGCACGAAGCCGCACAGACCGGCGCGCCGCCGGTACGCGGCCTGATGTGGGACAACCCGCGCGATCCGCACGCGCAGGATGAAACCTACAAATACCAGTTCCTGCTCGGCCGCGATCTGCTGGTGGCGCCGGTGTACCGCAGCCAGGCGGCCAGCCGTGGCTGGCGCCGCGACATCCACCTGCCGGCCGGCGGCTGGATCGACTACTGGGATGGCCGCCGCGTGCAGGCCGGTGCCGAGGGTCGCCAGCTCGACCGCCAGGTGGATCTGGCCACGCTGCCGGTGTTCGTGCGTGCCGGCGCGATCCTGCCGATGTACCCGTCCATGCTGTTCGACGGCGAAAAGCCGCTCGATGAAGTGACCTTCGACCTGTATCCGCAGGGCGATGCGCAGTACACGCTGTATGAAGACGACGGCAACACCCGCCGTTACCAGCAGGGTGAATCGAGCACGCAGGTGGTGCGCGTGCAGGCACCGGCGCAGGGCAGTGGCCCGGTGCAGGTGCAGATCGATGCGGTGCAGGGCCAGTACAACGGCCAGCTGGCACAGCGCCGCTACGGCCTGCGCGTGCTCAGCCGGCAGGCGCCGCGCGCGGTGCAGGCCGCTGGCCGCACGCTGCCGGCGCTGGCCGATGCGGCTGCGTTCAAGGGTGCAGCCGAGGGTTGGTACTTCGATGCCAGCGAGCGCCGTGGCACCCTGCACGTGCGCACCGCCGCGCAGGACATCCGCCAGCCGCTGCAGCTGCAGCTGGACTTCGCCGTCGCCGCCGCGGCCGCCGACGATGTCTTCCCGGCCGCGCCGGTGCTGGGCCGCGAACTGCCGGCCGACAGCCTGCTGGTAGTCAACCGTCCGGCCGAAGAACCCGGCCATGCACTGGAAAATGCCTTCGATGATGATCCGGGCACCTGGTTCCGCAGCGTGCGCAACCAGGCCGTGCGCACCGGTGCCCACGAATGGGTGATCGGCTTCGGCGAGCGGAAGATGATCGATGGCATCGATATCGCGCCGCGCAACGACAAGAACTGGAAGCACGGCCAGGTCCGCGACTACGAGGTCTACCTGGGCGACAGCAACGGCGAGTGGGGTGAGCCGATTGCCCGTGGCCGCCTGCAGCTGAAGGAAGGCGTGCAGCGCATCGACTTTCCCGCCCACGCCGGCCGCCTGCTGCGCTTCCGCGTGCTGAGCGTGCAGAACCCGGAAGGCGACGGCGCCAGCAGCACCGATCCGATGGTCACCGCCGCACAGGGCAGCGCCCGCGCCTTCGATGCATTGCAGCCGCGCGATGTGGGCCCGATCGCCCTGTCCACCTTCCACATTCTTGAACACCCGACACCAGAACGGCCGGCCCAGCAGCGCTTTCTCTCGGAGCTGCCGGTGCCGGCCGCGCTGGCCAGCCAGGTGCGCGCCGACCAGTCCTTCCGTGGCGACGCCGGCCTGCGCATGAACGGCCTGCAGTTCCGCCGCGGCCTGGGCGTGGGTGGCAACAGCCGCATCGACCTGCGCCTGCAGGGCGGCTGGAACCTGCTGCGCGCCGATCTCGGCATCGACGATGCCTGCCGCAGCGCCGGTGGCCTGCAGTTCCAGGTCTGGGGTGACAACCACCTGCTGTATGACAGCGGCCTGGTGAAGGCGCCCGGCGTGGTCAAGCCGGAACTGGATATCCGTGGTCTTTCCACCCTGAGCCTGCGCACGCTGGGTGCGCAGGGCAGCCAACCCACCCAGGTCTGTGCGAACTGGGCCAACGCCGTGCTGATCGGCCAGGAGGGCGACTCCGCCAGCATCGTCGCCCCATGACCCCCACGTAACACCGCTCCTCCCCCGCCCATTCCGACTACGGCTTCCGAGCCGTGGCCCGGGAGCGTTTTGCCCGCCAATCGCTTTCGCGCCGCCCACCCGCCGCGCACCCCTGCCAGGAGAGAACCCCGATGTTGCCCGCCCGCCATGCTCGTCCGCCCTGTCGTTCGCTCGCCCCGTTGTCGCTGGCCATTGCCGGCGTGCTGCTCGCCCTGCCTGCTGCCGCCCAGGACAGCAAAGACGCCGCCACGGACCTGGCCCGCATCGAAGTCACCGGCTCCAACATCCGCCGCACCGACGTGGAAACCGCCTCGCCGGTGCAGGTGATCAGCAAGCAGGACATCCAGAATATGGGCGCGCGCACCCTGCTGCAGGTGCTGGACAACCTGCCCGCCGCACGCCCGGCGCAGCAGGATTCGCGCTCGCTGTTCACCGGCTCCGATGGCGCATCGCAGGCGAACCTGCGTGGCCTGGGCGCGCAGGGCACGCTGGTACTGCTGAACGGCCGCCGCCTGTCGTACTACGGCGCGCCGGCAGGCTTCCAGACCCAGTTCGTCAACATCGACGCCATTCCCGCCGCCGCCATCGAACGCATGGAAGTGCTGACCGACGGCGCCTCGGCGGTGTACGGCACCGACGCGGTAGCCGGCGTCATCAACGTGATCACCAAGCGCAACTTCCAGGGCGCGGAAATCACCTTCAGCAACGACACCTCCTCGCGCATCGATTCCTACGGCGAACGCCAGGCCAGCATCACCGCCGGCTTCGGCGACCTGACCGAAAACCGCTTCAACGTGTACGGCGCGGTAAACATGTACCGCCGCGATGCGATTCCGCTGGCCGATTTCTACGACAAGCGGCCGGACCAGTTCTACGTCAACAATCCCAACTACCTGACCAACCTGCGCCTGGGCGTGGGCAGCAAGCCGGGTCAGTTCAACCCGGGTACCTATTTCGCCTTCGATCCGGTGACCGGCCGCCGCGTGCAGGAAGCTGCACCGGGCTGCCAGAACGTGCTGCAGGGGCAGGCAGCGGGCCCCAGCTGCGTCTGGGAAACCTGGATGAACAACGAGATCGATGCCGGCGCCAAATCCGAGCGCAACACCGCCTACCTCAACGGCACCTTCCTGGTCGGCGACAACACCGAAATCTTCGCCGAAGCCACGTACACCGATATCGACCTGCGCGCCAACGGTGGCACCCCGCGCACCTACGGCACCACCACCGGCAACCCCAGCAGCTGGTTCTCGCGCGATACCGGCACCACGGTGAACCAGTTCCTGTACCCCTACCTGGGCCCGAACAATGAGTACAACCACGCCAGCCCGGAACTGAAGGCGCTGATGGGCGGCGTGGTGGGTCTGAACTACCTGCTGCAGGACGCCGGCCCGAACTACTTCGGCCAGCGCAACACCGACCAGAGCTACCGCGTGCTGACCGGCGCGCGTGGCAACGTGGGCGACTGGAACTGGGAAACCGCGTTCGCCACCGCCGGTACGCATTCGGTCACCTACCAGACCATCAACGTGAACCTGAAGGGCTTCGAGAAAGCCTTCGGCCCGTATTCGGTGGACCCGGGCACCGGCCGGGTGATCATTTCCGATCACCCTGCCTACAAGTTCGGTGAAATCAGCGAGGCCAACGCGGCGCTCATCCGCGAAGCCTTCCCGACCTTCGACATTCAGTCGTGGACGCGACTGCACACCCTGGACGGCAAGATCGAAGGCCCGCTGGCGCAGCTGCCGGCCGGTGAAATGCGCGCGGCGTTCGGCTTCAACGCCAGCCGCGAAACCTTCTACACCCCCGGCAACCCGGATGCCGCTGCGGGCCTGATCACCCAGCAGGGCGGCTCGTGGTTCGATGGCGCGCGCAACACGTATGCGCTGTTCGCCGAAACGGTGGCGCCGATCACCGACAAGTTGGAACTGGACGCCGCGCTGCGCGTGGACAAGTACCCGAACTTCAAGGCCAACGTGGCGCCGAAGATCGGCTTCAAGTACCAGGCGTTCGACCAGCTGATGCTGCGCGGTACCTATTCCACCGGCTTCCGCGCACCCAGCCTGGCCGAATCGGGCAGCGGCGGCGTGTTCGCCCAGCTGGGCGGCTACCGTGACGACGTGCGTTGCGACGAAACCAACGCAATCGCCAACCTGCTGCTGAAATCGCAGCGCCCCGGCGATGTCGACCTGGGCAAGGGCCTGCTGAATGTGGATTGCAGCCGCACCGTGGCCCGCATGACCCAGCCCAACCAGGACCTGAAGCCGGAAAAGGCGAAGATCGCCACCCTGGGCTTCGTCTACGAGCCGGCCAGCTGGCTGTCGGTGTCGGCCGACTACTGGTTCATCTACCGCGACAACGAAATCGTCGCGCCGGATTTCACCAAGGACACCGACATCATCGCCTCCACCCGCTCGCCGATCACCGACGCCGACCGTGCCAACGTGGCCCAGCTGGCCGCGATGTGTGCCGACCCGGCCAGCGGCGTGGCCTGCCCCGGCGTGCTGCCCGGCTACAGCGTGGGCAACGTGGCCAGCGTGGTGGGCCAGTACAAGAACCGCGGCAAGACCCTGGTCGACGGCTTCGACGTGGATGCGCGCAGCCGCTTCTCGCTGGGTGAATGGGGCGGGCTGAACATCGGCCTGGCCGCGACCATCGCCAACCGCAACCGCTACTACATGGATGAAGAGAGCGGCTGGTACTACGGCGATGTGGTGGGCTACTACAACAACCCGCGCCTGCGTGCCACGCTCAATGCCGACTGGACCTACAAGCAGGTGACCACCAGCATGTTCGTGAACTACGTGGGCGGCACCAAGTGGGCACGCGACCGGGTGGACGAAGTGGACAACAATGCGCAGACCTGCACCGCCGGCTTCCTCGCCCTGGAAAAGAGCAAGTGTGACGGCGCACCGTCGTGGTGGACCGCCAACCTGAGCGTGACCTGGCGCCCGGACGATGCCTGGAACCTCAGCTTCACCGTCAAGAACCTGTTCGACCGCCTGCCGTTCTACGACCCGAACAGCTTCCTGGGCGATTCCAGCGATTACGCCACCATCTTCGGCCGCGGCTACAGTGTCACCGTGGGCTACAAGTTCCAGTAAACCGATCGTGTGACCCGGCGCGCCGGCTGCGGCTGGCGCGCCTTCAAGAGGAGAGTAAGAGCCATGCAACGTAGGGAATTCATTGCGGCCGGTGCCGCCATCGCCGCCAGCAGCCTGCTGCCGCAGACCCCCGCCTGGGCACGCGGGCGCAAGGCGCGCCTGGCCCTGATCGGCACCGGCATGCGTGGCCTGGTGCTGCTGAAAGAGCTGGTGCGCCGCGATGATGTGGAGGTCGTCGCCTTGTGCGACATCGAACCGATCATGCTGGGCCGCGCCATGGACATGGTGGCCAAGGCCGGCAAGCCCGCGGCGAAGACCTACGGCCAGGACCGCGACAGCAACGCGTGGAAGCGCCTGCTGGAACAGAAGGGCATCGACGGGGTGATCATCGCCACGCCCTGGGAATACCACGCGCCGATGGCGATTGCAGCCATGCAGGCCGGCGTGGCCGTGGGCTGCGAAGTGGTGGCCGGCATCACCCTGCAGGACCACTGGGATGTGCTGAAGACCCAGCTGAGCACCGGCACCCCGTACATGCTGCTGGAAAACGTCTGCTACCGCCGCGACGTGATGGCCGCGCTGCAGATGGTGCGGCAGGGCCTGTTCGGCGAACTGGTGCACCTGCAGGCCGGCTACCAGCACGACCTGCGCGGGGTGAAGTTCAATTCCGGCGACCCCAACCAGCCCTACGACAGCGGCGTGGAGTTCGGCCCCAAGGGCTGGAGCGAAGCGCGCTGGCGCACCGAGCATTCGGTGCAGCGCAATGGCGAGCTGTACCCCAGCCACGGCATCGGCCCGTGCGCCATGTACACCGGCATCAACCGCGGCAACCGCTTCACCCACATCAACGCGTTCGCGACCAAGGCTCGTGGCCTGCACGACTACACCGTGGCCAAGAGTGGTGGAACCACCCATCCCAGCACGAAGGTGAAATTCAAGCTGGGTGACATCGTAACCACCACGCTGGCCTGCGAGAACGGCGAGACCATCATCCTGCAGCACGATACCTCGCTGCCGCGCCCGTACTCGATGGGCTTCCGCGTGCAGGGCACCAAGGGCCTGTGGATGGACGTGAACCATTCGATCCACATCGAAGGCCGCAGCCCGCCGCACCAGTGGGAAGAGTTCAAGACCTACCAGGACCAGTACGAACACCCGCTGTGGAAGCAGAACGCCGACACTGCCGCCAGCGCCGGCCATGGCGGCATGGACTGGTTCGTCATCCACGCCTTCGTGGAAGCGCTGAAGGCCAAGGCACCGATGCCGATCGACATCTATGACGCGGTGACCTGGAGTGCCATCACCCCGCTGAGCGAGCAGTCCATCGCCAACGGCTTCCAGACCCTGGAATTCCCCGACTTCACCGCCGGCACCTGGAAGCAGCGCAAGCCGATCTTCGCCTTCGACGGCACCTACTGACCGGTACACCAACGGCCACGTCGGGCCACGCCCGGCGTGCGCTTGGTCTTCCGTAGAGTCGAGCTTGCTCGACTGCTCTGCAGGTAGCGCTGGGCCATGCCCGGCGTTGCTGCCGGCGCCTGCGCTACTTTGCACGCAGAAGTTCGGGCAGCCGAGCCAGCAATCCGCAGGAAACGGAGGAACGTCATGGAAGACACAGTGGTGGAACTGCAGGCCGAGAGCGTGGTGTTCTTCTCCCCACGCGACGAGGCGCATTTCTTTGCGTGGTTGGATCAGATGGCATGCGTCGTTGAAGTGGTGGGACGGCGCCACATCATCTACATCAAGGTCGACCGGCGCCGGGTCGACGCTGACGCGCTGCGTGACGTCCTTGCCTTCTTCCAACGCTATCGTATTGCGATGGCGCAGCTCAGGGCGTTCGATTCGGAAGCGTTCTCGTCCTGGTTCCGCCGCAGCGATACCTACTGGTACCGCCGCGTATTTGGTCCCCGTGCTGGCCAGGGCGTCGGGACGTGATACCTAACGCCAGGGTAGCCAGCACTGTAGTACGGGCGGTGGCATTGTCCGCGTTACTCGCCGCAACGCTTTGTGGCTGCACGTACCGCTCTGAGCATTACGATAGCGTTGAAGAAGCCAGAGCCAATAATTTATTTGAGAAAGGCTGGTTACCTGATGTACTGCCAGCGTCCACGCATGACCTGAACGTGGTCACTGCTGTAGAGACATCATCGGGGTATGGACGATTTCGTCTTGATCCAAAGGACTACCGTGCCTTCTAAGCGAGCTTGTCGGCGGCAGAGGGTTTGATGCCAGACAGTGATCGCGACAGGAGATCGGTTGGGAATCTGTTGGCCGAAGGCTACGAGGCCTGGCGCTACGCATCCGTTTCGACCCGGTGGCTGTTCCTCTGCAACGCGAACGGTGCAGTGTGCGAGTTCTTTGTCTGGCAATGAATGCGGCAGAGCCTGTAACCAATCCCCCTGACACTACACTTGACCACTCCCTGGCGCAGGACCCCTTACCCCCATGGCATGGCAGAAGATCAGTGACCTTCCTGACCAACGATTCGTAGGCCCCTACGGCATCGAATACTGGCGAATCCACGAAGGCAAGGTCTTCCACCAGGGGCGCTTGCTGCGCAAGGCCGATGCGGCCACCTTCGAGTTCATTCCCGCCCACTACTTCATCGCGCGCGACGCGCATGCCGTCTACCACGCCTGGACCCGGCTACCCGCCATCGACCGCGACAGTTTCCGCCAGTGCGGCGATTACTGGCTGGACAGCCGCCAAGTGTACTTCGAGTACGAGACGTCGCTGAAAGCGCTGGCCGACGCCGACTGCGCCACCTTCCGCAGTCTGGGCGGTGTCTACGGCGCCGATGACAACGGCGCCTGGTACGGCGGCCGGCGCATGAAGCACTGCCTGCGCGGCGACCTGCTGCAGATTTCACCGCTAGACCCGCTGTTCGCACTGGACGACACCCATGTCTACTGCGATGGAAAGCCGCTGCCCGGCGTGGATCGCACGCGCTGGCGACTACTGAACGATGGGTTCTCCCGCGACGACAGCCGTATCTACTACCTGGAACGGAAACTGCCGCGCGTGGATGCGGCATCGTGGCGGCCATTGCAGGGAAGTTGGTCGCGCGACCACCAGCACCTGTTCCATATGTTCATGATCGAGACCGACCCGGCGCTGCGTGCGCAGCATGGTTTCGGCCAGGGTGAGTGAATCCATCGGACATCCTGCATCAGGGGCGTGGATCCGATGCGTCTACTGACATTCACCTGCCCACTCTGCGGCGCACCAAGGCAACGCTTCCCCGTGCGTTCTGCATGGGCACGGCAGGCGAAGTCGGCTTGCCGTGGCTGGGGCATTGTCGTGCGGTCGGATCCCCGATTGGGCATGTACTCCCTCTATTTGCTGTACACGCAGATCATCGCCGTGCTGGCGGCGCTCCCATTGATATGGGCTTATGTCACAGGTGAATGGGTATGGCTTGCCGTGATCTGGCTGGTGATACTGGTGCTGTGCGGGCTTCCGGGGGCGATCAGGCACGCGCGCAGCCCGATCGTCCGTGCTGAACTGGATCCCAATCGCAGCTACGCGCGCCGGCCGGGCAAGGTAGCCGGGGACGACGCCGCGGAATCCAACCACGACGGGAGCACGCCGTGAAGCAACTCCAGCCCATGATCCGGAAGATCGCCATCTTCCTCGTCGCAGGCCTTGCTGCATGCGCATCGCACCCAACCGCTCCCGTGCAGTGCCCGCAGGTCACCATCACCTACGTCGGTAGCACCGCTGCAACGGGCTCGATCCAGGGGCGCTTCCAGATCACCCAGCGTGGTGATGCCCCGCTTCGATTGCCGTTGTTCAGCGCCGACCGCGAGGTGCATGGAAACGCGGCGACGATCTGGGTGCGTGATGCAATTGAGCCTCAGTGGCATATCTTCAATACGAACCTGGATGAGTACATGCCATCCACGGCGCGCTTGGTCGTGGCGCCCGGCGAGGTGGAGTGGTTCCTGTACGCCGGCGAGGGCGCCTTCCAACCGGGCGTGATGCGCGACGGCCAAACGTTCTCCATCGTGGTACGCGACCTGCAGGGGTGCATGCATCGTTCGCTGCCGTTCGTACCCGGCGTTTCCCAGTCTGGCGTGGACGCAGGCGTGCGCAGCGACTGATGCGCCGGGCGGGCACTTCTACGTGGAATCCAGGAGGTCTTCTGCCGGCTGGCGGCGTCAGGCGAAGCTGACCAAGGCAGGAAAAATGGCGCGCCCGGAGGGATTCGAACCCCCGACCAATGGCTTCGGAAGCCACTACTCTATCCGGCTGAGCTACGGGCGCGTTGTACAACCGCCACACCGTCGGCCAGTGCCGGGGTGGGCATCGCAGCGCCATGAAGACGGTGCGGGAGGGGCATTCTATCCAGTTTCGCCGCACAAATCTCCCCCCGCCTGCAAAGTAGGCCGCAGGGCACAGGAGTATCCTAGTGCGATGGCTGATACCCCCCTTTCCGCGCCGCATTCGGCGCCGACGCCGCGCTGGCGTCATTACTGGTCCCTGATGCGCGCTGATCGCCCGATCGGCACGCTGCTGCTGCTGTGGCCCACCTGGTGGGCGTTGTGGCTGGCCGCTGGCGGCCTGCCGCCGCTGTGGACCCTGTTCGTGTTCACCGCCGGCGTGTGGCTGACCCGCTCGGCCGGGTGTGTCATCAACGACTACGCCGACCGCTGGCTCGACCCGCACGTGGAACGCACCAAGGCCCGTCCGCTGGCCACCGGGGCGATCAGCGGCCGCGCGGCGCTGGTGCTGTTCGCGGTGCTGATGCTGGTGGCGTTCGCGCTGGTGCTGACCCTGAACGGCCTGACCATCGGCCTGAGTTTCATCGGCGTGTTCCTGGCCGCCAGCTACCCCTACCTGAAGCGTTACACCCATCTGCCGCAGGTGTACCTGGGCATGTCCTTCGGCTGGGGCATTCCCATGGCCTTCGCCGCCGTGCAGGGCGAAGTGCCCACGCTGGCGTGGCTGCTGTATGCCGGCAACATCCTGTGGTCCACCGCCTACGACACCTGGTACGCCATGGTCGACCGCGAGGACGACCTGAAAATGGGCTCGCATTCCACCGCGATCCTGTTCGGAGAGCTGGACCTGGTCATCCAGGGCGTGCTGTACGCGCTGTTCCTGGCCACGATGGCGCTGGTGGGCGTGCGCGGCGGGCTGGGCGGGTACTACCTGGCCGGCGTGGCGCTGGCCGCCGTACTGGTGGCGTATGAATTCTGGATCTGCCGCAACCGCGAGCGCGGGCCGTGCTTCAAGGCCTTCCTGCACAACAACTGGGTGGGCGCGGCCTTGTTTGCGGGTATCGCCGCCGATCTGGCGCTGCGCTGATGCCGCCCGCCGGGCGTGGCCCGGCGCTACCGGTACGGGTTTGCGCGGATGGGCCCGGCGCCAGCGTTCGTAGAGTCGAGCTTGCTCGACTGCTCTTCGCGGCCAACCCAGGGCAGTCGAGCAAGCTCGACTCTACGACCAATAGGTGGCTGACAGCCCGCACCCCACCGCCCAGAATCGGGCCATCGAACCTGGGAAGGTAGGCGATGGCCTCGACGGCAGCAGTACAGGACGGCTGGATGGCGCGCGCAGCGCTGCGTTCGGCCGCCTGGGCGGAAAAGTGGTTCCCCGATGCGTACGTGTTCGCGGTGCTGGGCGTGGTCATCGTCGCGCTGGCGGCGCTGGGCTTCGGCTCGACCCCGCAGGCCACCGCCAGCGCCTTTGGCGATGGCTTCTGGAGCCTGATCCCCTTCACCATGCAGATGGCCTTCGTGGTCATCGGCGGCTATGCGGTGGCCACCGCGCCGATCGTCGCCCGCTTCATCGACTTCCTGGCCCGGGTGCCGCGCACCGGCCGTGGCGCGGTGGTGTACGTGGGCCTGGTCAGCATGCTGGCCTCGCTGCTCAGCTGGGGCTTCTCGCTGGTGTTCGGCGGTCTGCTGGTGCGTGCGCTGGCCCGCCGCAGCGAACTGCGCATGGATTACCGCGCCGCAGGTGCGTCGGCCTACCTGGGCCTGGGCGCGGTGTGGGCGATGGGCCTCAGCTCATCGGCGGCGCAGCTGCAGGCCAACCCGGCCAGCATGCCGCCGGGGCTGGTGGAAATCACCGGCGTGCTGCCGTTCACCGAAACCATCTTCCTGTGGCAGTCGATCGCGCTGACGGCGGTGCTCATCCTGGTTTCGCTGCTGATCGCCTGGCTGACCGCACCGGCTGCCGGCAGCGCACGCACCGCCGAAGATTTCCCCGGTGCCGCGCATGCCGAGCCGGAGCCGCTGCAGAAGCGCACCCGCCCCGGTGAATGGCTGGAATACAGCCCGCTGCTGACCGTGCTGCTTTCGCTGCTGGCCTTCGGCTGGCTGTTCAACGAATTCGCCAGCAAGCCGGTGGTCAGCGCCATTGCCAACCTCAACACCTACAACTTCCTGTTCATTTCGCTGGGCCTGCTGCTGCACTGGCGGCCGCGCAGCTTCCTCAACGCGGTGGCCAAGGCGGTGCCCAGCACCACCGGCGTGCTGATCCAGTTCCCGCTGTACGGCGGCATCGCGATGATCCTCACCCATGCCGCCGGCGGTGATGGGCAGACGCTGGCGCATCGCCTGTCCAGCCTGTTCGTGCACGTGGCCAGCACCGATACCTTCGCCCTGGTGATGGGCGTGTACTCGGCCGTGCTGGGCTTCTTCGTGCCTTCCGGTGGCGGCAAGTGGATCATCGAGGCGCCGTATGTCATGCAGGCGGCCAACGAACTGAAGGCACACCTGGGCTGGGCGGTGCAGGTCTACAACGCCGCCGAAGCGCTGCCGAACCTGATCAACCCGTTCTGGATGCTGCCGCTGCTGGGCGTGCTGGGCCTGAAGGCGCGCGATATCGTGGGCTTCACCTTCATCCAGCTGCTGGTGCACATCCCGCTGGTGCTGGGCCTGCTGTGGGTGCTGGGCATGACCCTGACCTACGTGCCGCCAGTGATGCCGTAGCGCGCCCGGGGGCAGATCCCTGCCGCAGGCGGGGCTCTGACCCCAAAAACCCTCCGTAGAGTCGAGCTTGCTCGACTGCTTTACGATCCTGCCCTTGTAGAGTCGAACGTGCTCGACTGCTTTGCGATCCTGCCCTTGTAGAGTCGAACGTGCTCGACTGCTTTGCGATCCTGCC
>NZ_JACVUD010000038.1:0-35220 GCF_016624905.1 Stenotrophomonas sp. S49
GCGGGCGGGCGAAATACCCCCCCCGGGCGGGGGTCGCCCCCACCGTGGGGGCCCCCAAGGCCCGGGGTCAGATCCCTTCCGCAGGAAGGGCTCTGACCCTACGGGCAATGTTCCCGGTACCTAAAAGCATGCCAACCAAGGTTGGCATCTACCAGATCGCGGGGCCGGCAGTAGATCCACGCCATGCATGGATGCTCTTTGCAAACGGGGTCAGAGCCCTTTGCTCCGCAAAGGGATCCGACCCCTTACGCGTCGCCCCCGACCACGCGGCTATCCCCGCGTATATCGCCGCTGTACCACGGCGCGATGGCAAACGCGGGCCACCGATGCAAGAATTTCGCACGTCGGAATCACGCCCTCGAACCCCGCCGCAGATGATCGTCCTTCTCTGCAGCTGACCGGCGCGCACAGCGCCTGAACCCCCAAGCAATCGCACCACCAGCCAGGTTGCCGCCCGCCGCGCCGCACCGTGCTGGGCGTGCGCCTGCGCCATCCTCCAAACGCAGCTGGATCTGCCCATGAACACACCACCCACGCAGCGCCTTGCGCTGGCCATCGCCCTGTCCATCGTTTGGTCGGCACACGCCAACGCAGCCCACGGCACCAGCCACGATACCTCGGTCACCCTCAATGCCCTGCAGGTGATCGCATCCCCTCGCGGCGCCGCCGCTGCACCCACGCAGGTGGTCGGCCCCAACCGCTACATCATCAACGCCACTGACCTCGATGCCATGGTGACCGGCAACAACGCCCTGGCCATGTTCAAGCAGGTGCCCGGCGCCAGCTACACCGCCACCGACGGCCTGGGTCTGGATATTTCCGCCACCAGCCTGTTCGTGCGCGGCTTCCGCATGAATGAAATGGGCATCACCTTCGAAGGCGTGCCACTGAACGACAGCGGCTTCCTCTCGCTCACCGGCACCAGCGTGGTGAACGTAGGCGTGCCCGATGGCATCGGCGCCATCACCGTCAGCCCCGGTGGCGCGCCGGTACACATATTTTCCAGCAGTGCCAACGGCGGCAGTCTGGAATATCGGCTGCGCGACCTGCAGGACAACCCCAGCCTGCGGGTGAAGCAGGGCGTGGGCAGCAACCGCACCTTGGTTACCACGGTTTCCGCGCAGAGCGGGCAACTGGGCGAACACGGCCCCAAGCTGCTTGTGGACCTGCAGCGCGTGTCGGCCGACAAGTACCAAGGCGCCGGCACGCAGGATTTCCTGCGCGGCAATCTGAAGGCCCAGCAGGACGTGGCCTGGGGTGACTTCACCGTGTTCGCCTCTGACAGCAACGCCAAGGTCTGGGGCTACAACAACACCTCCTTCGACATGATTCGCACGCTGGGCTGGAAGGCCGACAGCTTCTACCCGGATTACGCCTGGGCGTACTACGTGGCCTCACCGGAAAACGCGGAGAAATCCTGCGGTGCCTACACCTGCGGCGAGCTTTCGGAGCTGATTCCCTACCAGACTGGCCAGATCACCCGCGACCGCATTGCGTCCATCAACCACCGTTTCCAGATCGCCCCGGCACTCAGTGGCAACGTGCAGCTGTACAACGCCAACAGCCATACCCAGGCCACCCTGACCGACCCCACCGTGCCTTCGCCCAATGGCGCGCCGTTCTCCGAGCAGGTACAGACCCCGCGCGTGAACCGGCTCGGCGGCATGGCCAATCTGCAGCTCGAAGCCGGCGCACACACCTTCACCGCCGGCATCTGGCAGGAAAAGAGCAAGGCCGCGGCCCGCACAGACTGGTACCAGCAGCCGCTGCTGGGGCAGGGCGCAGCGCTGAAGGCCACCGGCCCGTTCGATGTATACGGCCCCGCGTTCCAGACCGACAACGCATCGCGTTGGGTTACCCGTTCGCGGCAGGTTTACCTGCACGACGACATCGCGCTGCGCGACACCCTGACCCTGGGCGTGGGATTCAAGGCGGTGGATTTCCGCACCGAAGGCGGAGGCCTGGGTGATGCCCCGGACCGCCCGGTGTACGGCGCGCTGCGCGCCAAAAGCAACTTCCTGCCGCATGTCTCGCTGTTCTGGAGCCCCAATGCAGCTACCGACGCGTTCATCGATCTGGCCAGCGGCATGAACGGCTACCGCGTGGCCCAGCGCGGCAACATCGGCTACACCGCCTCGGCATGGACCGTGACCGACCAGGAAGAGTTCGACCGCATTGCTGGCAGCCTGCGGCCGGAAAAGAACTGGAACCTGACCGTGGGCGCCACCCATCGCTTCGGCCGGCTCACGCTCACCGGGGATGTGTTCTACAGCGATATCCGCAACCGGCTGTTGTCTGCGGCGGTCGGTACCCAGTTCGCGCAGGTCAACACCGTGCGGCTGATGCCGAAGATGCACGTGATCGGCGCGGACCTGGGCATCACCGCCGATCTGGGCGATCACCTGCAGTTCTACCAGGGCATGGCCGTGGCCCGTTCGTACTACGACAGTGATTTCGTAGTTGGCGATACCGTGTACCCGATCAAGGGCAACGCGCAGCCCGGTTACCCGCAGGTGTCGCTGGTAAGCGATCTGTCGGCGCACTTTGGTGACTGGCGCCTGGGTGCCAGCAGCACCTCGTACCTGCGCCAGCCTTTCACCTACCAGAACGATATCCGCGTGCCAACGTTCTGGCAGGTGAACACCTATGCCGCCTACACGCTGGGGCAGGGCAGCGTGCTGCCCGGTCTGGAAATGCGCGTAGATATCAGCAACCTGTTCAACCGCAACAACATCGGCACCGCCACCATCGCGGGCTCGTCGTTCTCGGGCGATTACCAGACCCTGCAGCGCAGCGCCCCCCGGCAGGTGATGTTCAGCACCGCCATCGCGTTCTGAACAGACGGGGTCAGATCCCTCCGCGAACGCGGAGGGATCCGACCCCACGCGCAATGTTCCCGGCACCGAAAAATCATGCCAACCAAGGTTGGCATCTACCAGATCGCGGCGCCGGCAGTAGATCCACGCCATGCGTGGATGCTCTTCGCGACCAGGGTCGACCGGGGTCAGAGCCCTTTGCTCCGCAAAGGGATCCGACCCCTCACGCGATCGGCCGCACCCACGCAAGGTTCCCACAATGTTGCCGGCGCATGCTGTCCGCATGGCCCAGCCCGACCCCGTGTTCCTGCCCACCCGCCCGCGCGCCCACGGACGCCCGCGCCCGGTGCCTTATGCGGCCCCGCAGGTCGATCTGCAGACCGAATACCAGTTCTGGCAGGCCTACGAACGCCTGGTGCGGCCCTTGCCCGGCGGCGGCCTGCGCCTGGCCTGGCTGGTGTTCCAGCAGGTCTACCGCGCCCGCCAGCGCCACCCCCACGACAGCCATGCCAGCGCCCTGGGCCGCGTGCTGTTCGGCAGCAACATGACCGCCGAACGCGCCGCCGAACTGCAGGACCTATACGGCCTGGTCAGCCGCCGCCTGGCCGCCCTCGCCACCCGGGGTCAGATCCCGTTTCGCAGAAAAGGGCTCTGACGCCGAAGCCCCGACATCCACCCCAAACACACACCGCGCATCATCCGGCACCCCTCGCTGCATGCGCAGAATCCGCGCCTGCACCCACGACGGCTCGACAGCCCCCACCACCTCACCCGGCGCAATCCCCAGCCATCGTTGGAAACGCCGATGCAGCTGCGCGATATCCGGCGCGCGCCACAGTGCATCGGCTGGCATGCGGACCAGCACCAGCGGCGGGGCATTCTGCACATCCATCACCACCACGCCTTTGCAGCGCACCTGGAAAGCCGAAGCGCCACCATCCTCGCTATGGAAGTCGAACCCCTGCCGGCCCTTTGCCGTGGCCAGGCCGCGTGCATCGCCTTCCAGCAGCGAGTAATCGAAGTCCTGCAAGGTGGTGTAGGCGTGCACCTGGTCCTCGGGTGGGGCGGGCCACTGCCACCACACCGTGGCCGCCACCACGCCGCACGCGGCCACCGCAGCAAGCAGGCGCGCCCTCATTGCGGCCGCACCCGCTCCTGGATGAAGCTGTTCAACGCCAGCGCTGCCATCGCCAGGCCTTCCATCACGCGGTCGCCCACGTATTGGTCAGGATCTCCGTTCTGGCGTGCGCGCTCGGCGGCCAACAGCAGTTGCTGCACCACGCGTTGCCCGGCCAGGGCGCAGTCGGCGTCGCACAGGGCGATCTGCCGGCTGCGCAGCGGGTGGCGTTCCGGCCACGGCTGGCCGTCAGCGGCGACGCCGCCGTCCACGCTGCGCAGGATGGCCAGCAGGCTGGTGGGGTCCGGGGCGGATTCGGCCGCTTCCTGGATGGGACGCGGGGGAGGGCAGTGCGGTGTGGTCATGGCAGGCTCCGTGCAAGCAGGCAGAAGCCGCCACCGATAAAGGTGGCGGACGATGCGTGGCTCGAAAACCGGACTAGGGACGCAACCGGCGGGTACAAGACCCCCACGCACCGTCCGCCATAGCCGGCAGACGGATTGCCAGCCGGCACCACGCGAAGCAGTGCCGGCTGGTAAGCGTAAACATCATCACAACGACGGGTTTTCGAGGCCCGGCCACCAAGGAGCGGTGGCGTAACCACGATTGCCCGCCGTCATGTGAAATGCCAAGGGCCGCGGGCCAAACCCGCCAATGCCAGAGACGTTTTCAGAATTGTTGCATAGTGCGATTGCGTGGTGAGACGTTTGGGGCGCAAGGCATGCAGTGATTTAGCGGCGTACTGCTGGGATTCACGGTTTGAAGGCTCTCGTCGTAACATTTGCGACACTGCCTGGCGAGCAACTGGCTCGGTACTCCATAATTTCGTCCCCGTTTGCACACCCTTGAGATAGTATTGCCCGCCCAAGTAGTCCTGCTCTAGGCAGCAAAGGTCTGTAGCCTGCAGTGCGCGCCCCACGACGCAACATGCACAGCAGGATGTTCGTTGGTGGCCATGGGTAGCTCGAAGACGAGCCATTACCCGGCGGCAATAACGACACCAAGCGCAGCGACACATGCAGCCAAGCCTGATGAAACTACGTACTGGCCGTCCCGCAACACCACGACTGAGGGAGTGGCCCGAACACCAAGGGCAGTCATCAAAGCTATGTCCTCGGAGATGATCTCCAATCCAACGCCCATCACAGATCCGTTGTGCGAGGAGCCGGCGACATGCACAAGCTTTCGATACTCCCCTGGCAGCAGTGCCTCAATACTCACCACTAGCTCAAGTAGCTTTACGCAACCTTGACAGCCAGGCGATACGAATACAATCAAAGTAGGTCGAACGCCTTCTGCTAGGTGGCGCTTGTCGATAATGCTCTGCGCGATCGGGCTCAGTTTCAACCATGCGAAACTCGATTTTTTATGGCGTGAACTGAAATCCCGAAAAAGGTACGCCCCGAGCAGCATGCAAATGCAGCCCTGCGTAGATTCCAGTCGCCCAGATTCGAGAGTTTCAGGAAGGAAAAATTCATCCACAAGCAAGACTGACGCGGATAATATTCCCAGGATTCCCATGGCAAATGCCACTTTCCTGACTGTGCTTGGTGAGGCATTTCCCAAACACTCGCATCCTGTTGGTGCAACCCTAAGCGTGAGGAATCTACCCGCAAGAGTAAGCGCAAGTACGGACAGAGCAATTACCAATCCTAGTGAGACACTGCTGGCACTCAGTAGGCACACTGCTGCCAGTGCTTCGGCGGTGACGACGCTGCCTGCGGCCAGCGCCGGGGGGAGCCATCGGTTCCGTAGCGAGGCCAACCAAGCCACGAAATTTCCCCAATGCAAAAGCTTCAGGATCGCGGCGGAGAGCATCAGTCCCGCAGTCAATGAAACTAGCAGAGAGGACGCATCAATCAGATATTCTTTGTACATTGTGGCAGGACCAGTGCGTTGTCGCGCAATGTGCTGACGTCGATGACACGATCAGCCTTCTCTATTGTCTCACGTCGATGCGCGACAATTATGCGCGTGATGCTGAGCGCAGCGATCGATTCACCAATGGAATTCTCTGTCGCCACGTCCAAGTGGCTTGTCGCCTCGTCAAGAAAGAGAATCCGCGGGCGGCGATAGAGGGCTCGAGCGAGGAGGATGCGCTGTTTCTGTCCGCCTGAGAGACTCGTTCCCATGTCTCCGACCAAGCTGTTGAAGCCCATAGGAAGTGCTGATACGTAGTCATAGATCTTTGAAATCCGTGCGCACTCGTAGACTCGGTCAATGTCGACATTGGGCTCGAAGAAGGCAATGTTCTCCCGGATCGAACCCGCGAAAAGCGTGTCGTCCTGCATCACAGACCCGATCTGATTTCGGTAGCTAGTCATGTCCACGCGCGACAGTGGAACCCCATCCACAAGCACCTCTCCTTGCTGCGGCGCAATCAATCCCAACATCAACTTCATGATTGTCGTCTTTCCGCACCCCGAGCGACCAACCAGAGCGATTGACTCACCAGGGGCAATGTTGAACGAAAGGTTCTCCACCACACTCTCGCGCTCCGGACCATAGGAGAAGGACACACCTTTCAGTGCAATGCCGCCCTTGAGTGGCGCACGCCCGCTGCCCATTATCTTGTCCTCCCGTTCTGTGAGGACGATGTCACTCAACCGCTCAAGATGCAGTGATACCATCTTGAACTTTATATACATGTCGACCAGCTTCGATACTTTCGAGACGAATATTAGTGCGTAGGCCAGAAAGGCAAGAAGCATCCCGATCGTGAAATCACCAGCAATGACCTCGCCTGCCGCGACATATACAGTCAAGATGGTGCCGATGCCGAAGATTAGACGATTGAATCCAGTGCTTATCGTGTCAAGAATTCCAAGGCGAACGATTCTGTTGGTTACCCCAATGTAAAGATTGCGCCATACCGACTCCCTTAGCGCCTCCGCGCTGAATAACTTTATCGTCTGCATTCCGCGAACGGATTCCATGAATGCTGAGCTCTCGCTTGCACGGGATTCAAGCTCCAGCCGAGAAGCTTCACGAACCGGGTCCAGCAGTAGTGTTCGCACCAATATGTAGGCGAGAGCAGCTAGAACCATCACTGCAGTAAGTTTCGGGCTGTACACAAAGAGCATGGTCAGTACGCCGACGACCATTAAACTATCGATCATCGACTCCATCAGGCCTAGTGTCAGAACCTCTCGGATATTGTTGAGCGAGCCAAAGCGCGTTACGACATCCCCCATGCTTCGCCGGTTGAAGTAACTCAATGGAAGACGAACAAGGTGGCGGAAGACGTTCGCTCCCATCTGAATGCTCAGCGATCCATTGAAGGAAAGGAGCACTAACTTCCGCATGCTCATTGCGGCAACTTCCAGTAGCAGGATTAGTGAAAATCCTAACGCGATTACTTTAAGCAACCCTGGGTCACCGGCGACGAGTACTTCATCCACAACAAGTTGCTGATAGTACGGTGCTGCTAGTACAAACGCTTCCATCATAAGGGTCAGCGCAACCAGTATGGACGCAGAGCGTTTGAAGCCAGTAATTCCCGACCACAAGCTTGAGAAATTGACAACCCTCCTCTCGTCGGTCCGACTGAATCCTGCGACAGGCGATAGTTCGAGAACTACGCCGGTGAAGCATTTGGACGCCTCGGGTAGCGAAATCCATAGGCTGCCTCGCGCTGGATCGACGATGAGAATTCGATTGCCTGACACGCGCTTGAGCACAACGAAATGGCTCATATTCCAATGTAGAACAGCGGGCGCAGGTATCTGATGAAGATCTTCCAGTTCCACCTTGACAGCACGACTTGAAAGCTCTAATGCGTCGGCTATCCGAATTAGATCAAGCAGGGTGCTCCCACCGGACGAAGGGGGGAAACGCTCCCTTAGCTGTGGCATGTCATACCGCTTCCCGTGGAACGCGGCAACCATGGCTACGCAAGCGAGACCGCACTCGGTCGATTCCCCTTGTAGAAGTACCGGCAACTCACAGCGGTTGGATATACTTGTTCTTATCACATTCGAATCCGTTATCCTGCACTTCTCAATCGTTTGAACGGGGCGAACAGCCACTCAACAAGCGACCGACGATCAACTTCGATCTCTGCTTTCACGATCATCCCTGGCATGAGAGGAAATCGGTGACCGTCAAGCCTCACATCACGGTCTGGGAGGCGTACCCTGACCTGGTACGCCGGACCCTTGAGACCCTCGATCTCAGGTCTATCCTCCTCTCTGAGTGCTGATCTGCTGATTCCGGTCACTTCCCCTTTTGCAACGCCGTACTTTTCGTGCGGGAACGCAGCGAAGCGAACATTCACAGGTTGACCGACAGCCATCAGCCCAATAGATGCGCTGGGCACGTACAGAACTGCCTCTAGGTTCGACAGATTGCTATATAGATGCATAAGCGGCTGACCCTGCTCCACATAGTCAGTTGTCCCAGCCAGCACCGCGCTGACGGTCCCCTCGATCGGCGACTGGATCTGCATTCCGCTTCTCAGTCGAACCTCCAGCAGCCTGTCCGACAGTTGGTCGCGCTCCTGATGAAGGCGCTCATTATTGGAGGCGGACTGCAAAGGTACGTCTCGCATCCGTTGAACAACATCGATTCGTTCCTCGGCCAGTTGGTGGATCGACAGCTTCTGCGTAAACAACTCATCGTTCAGGGCCAGAAGACTGTCGCGCTGCTGAACCAGAGCGGTTTCAGACACATACCGATCATCGATCAACTTTTCAAACTTGGCTATCAACGCTTTCTGATTCGCTGAGCGCTCGTCGAGAAGCCCAATCCTCTGTTCTGATGTCTTGGCGCGTTGGTCAATGACAGCTAGGCGCTCGCGAAGTGCGTCTAGCTCAGACTTGCTTCGTGTACGCTCACTCACTATGGAGGCATCGACTCGATCCAGCCGGGCTTGCAGTGAGTGGATCAAGCCCTGCTCGACGTCTTCTCCCTGCAAAAGAAAGCGCTTCTGACCTAGAACCAGAAGAGGTTGCCCAGGCTGTACGCGGTCGCCCTGCGAAAACATCAAGCGTTGGACCTCGCCAGCGCTTGGCGCTCGAATTACTGTAAGTCCAGACGTGGGTAAGATAATGCCCGACGCGGTAGCCCTCTTTGTATAGTTGGATGTGCTGAGCAAAATCAGAGATACGAGCAACACTACGCCTAGAAGGAGTGTTGCAGCCGCGTATCCAGGCGCAACGCTTAGGCGAATATCTCCCTCAAGGCGAGACGCATTATTTGGTATCGCCTCTTTGCGAAAGAGGTCGCTCATGCTGCGACCGCCATCAAGACTTGGCACATTTGCTTAGGGGATAGAAGAATAGAGTGTCCAGCAGAGGATGCGGCTTTCGCGAAGACAATCTCAGCGTGCATGGGAGCGTGTAAACATGGCAAGCGATCTTCCGTTCTCACGGATATGAACTGATTGCAGGCTAAGCAACTCTTGCATCAACTGTCGTTCGAGTCTGCCGTGTTTGCTCAGTGACGGTGGCGTAGGGGCGGGCATGTAACGCTGATTCGCAATATGAGATGTGCCTGCGGTTAGAAATTTAAGGGTGAGTTGAATCCGAACTCCTTCAGCGTGCATGCCTTGGTGGAGATCGCTTTGGCTGAAAATTGCAGCGTCGCCGACCGTCACATTCGACACGTCTTCAATATCAATGTCCGATAATCTTGCAGATATTCCGCCGCCGTTGTCCTTGTCAATGATTAGCAGATCATCGCTGCTATCTGGATCGAAAAGGTCGGGCCGCTTTGTCTTGGTTAGTACGTCCAGGCGCGCCCTGGGCCGTGGTAGTGCAGAATACAGCCACTCGTTACGGTGGCGCGGTGCGATCCTCAAGCCACTGGATTTGGCGCTGCAATAGAGAGGGATCCAAACATTCAAGCACTCGCCGTCGACGTCGTTGCAACTGGCGTCGTTGTGCCACCCCTCGCCGTCGTTAGCTCGTGCGCTTTCGTGAGTAGTTTCTGTCAATAGGAACAAAAATGCTTTGAAGAAGGTGATGTCCCGTCCGATGGATGCGCCCACAAGCCGTTTGATTGCCTCGACGCTACGGTCAGGCTCAATCATCAATTGATTTGTTTCAAGCAGCTTTGCTTGGAGTACTTCGTCGAGCAGATCCACTACGACGCTGCTGGGTAAAAATCCAGGGTGGTTGACGGCCATGTTCTTGTGAATACTCTTTCAATTTTTCTATTGAGAGGCGGGCGCAAAAACGGAAAGAGAATGCTGCCTGAGGAAGCCGCAACACTTGCAGATCATTGCTACGACCGACGTCTGGGTCACTCCATCACGACGATTCGGCGCGACCAGCGTGAAGTTAAGAAGCTGCTGATTCGCCATGTCGATGGGTTCATCGATCAGTAGGTTCCATTGCTTGTTGCCGCAAAATGGGCAAGCGAGAGAGGCGCCTTTGTCCTCAAGGCCGTCGATGAATTGATGTTTTTCTACCAGCATTCTCAGCTACCTCAATTTGTGCACGATGGTCTCGCTATTATCGCGAGTTCACGCATCTCTCCGGCAGACATCTCTGCAGCGGGAGCCTCTTTATGTGCGTTTGCGGCGTAAAGTTTATTGTCACGCTGCTCCAGCGGAATTCCCTTCGATCCCTTGCTAACCGAAGCGCTTTGCGAAGGGCAGTGATTGGTAGTCGCCACGAAGATTTCGACTGCCATTAAGCTTGTCAGCGCAGGGCCAGGATGCATACCGTCTTCAGCAAGCCATGCAGAGTTTGGAAGGGCCTTCATCGCGGCGTGCCATTTCGAACTTAACGGGATGTGATCGACACCAAGTTGCTTTGAGATTCTCGATTCGGCGGCCTCGATACGCGCACTCGCCGCCTGAGATTTTTGGTAGGTTCCAAGAAGATACGGCTTTGCACCTCCCTCGCGAATTGCATCTACTATTTTCTTATGGTCGTCCACGATCCTTGCACACTCTTCGCTTAGGATTATTTCGGATGCGCATGCGGAGTTTCCACCCTGATCATGGAACACTACCGTGTCGAACTGTCCAGAGCGGAGTAAGTGCATTGCTCGGGAATCACTTGCGATATCTGAGACTTTCGCGCCAGGCTGCGCGTACATGCTTACATCGAGTGGAATCTCTGACCTGCGAGATAGGTTGGATAATGTTGCTGGAACATTTCCTGAATAGAGAATGCTGTTTCCCAAGAGTAAAATCTTTCTTTCGGGAATGCCATTTGCGCCGGACTCGGCTGACACGCCGCGGCAGGCCATCAGCATCAGGATTGCAACTGCAGTGGCTTTAAGCACGGATAAGGGTTGGGGCCGCATCGGCGCTCCATCTAGAGGCGGCCGTCCACGATGTGGACGGCCGCTGGACTCATGGGGTCTGCTTCTTACCTTGGCAGCCAATCCAGATCGCAGGGATTGCGATCGGAACCGGTGCAACTACTGGCCATCGTCGAATTTCCGCCAGCACCTGCTGCCTGCAGCAGCTCAGCCGGGGTTAGTTGGCGAGCGACCTCACGTGCCAGCACGCGGGGTTCCTGCTTCTTGCTTTCCATTTCCATGATCTATCCTTTAGTTGAGAAATGGGGCGAGGTGCCCCTTTTACACGAAGAGAGCAGTTGCTCTCTCTGTGTGCTTGCGCCCCACGCTATTCGGCGAGCTCGAAGGGGCTGAATTTGTCGGACTCACGCCAATGCCTGGCAATTAGTTCGCGACAATCGATTGCGTCTTCCGTAGCCATGTATGCTGCCAACGAGAGATTGGTTCGCTCGCGAAACTCGAAGGTCGGAGAGCCGCTGGCTAGATACTGGCAAAATGCGTCTAGCATTGGCAGGGATGGTACCTGTTCCTCCAGGTAAAGAAACTGCCCGGCTTCATTAGCCTCGAGGAAGGTGTAGTTCCCAGAGTCATCTACCAAGATGTCGAACGCGGCATAACTGATTCCAACCGCAGCCATGAATAGCAGGCATTTCTCCTTCAGAGAAGCAGGAACGTCGTACTCCACAGCTACGACGTCGTCCTCCCATCGGAGGTCAACAAAGCCTTTGCTGTTTGCGGACCGATTCTGTGAGATGGCCATTGCTGTGTTGCCAAAGACAATCACGCGGAGCTCAGAAACGGGCAGGAGCTTGCGCTGATAGATCATCGGCGCACTTTTTAGTGACATGTCCGACTGAAGGTCGCTAGCGGAGATTGCCATCGTGCCCGAGATGTGGACAGTTCCATTGGCGTCGCGCCAACTGTAGGGAATGTGCATCTTTACAATCGCGCCTTGACCTGCGTCAGAGACGAAACGTCTTATCTTATCGGGACTATTTGAGAATAATGTGGCTGGAATTGTGAAGCCAGCCCGTGCCGCCGTGAGCAACTGATGGAGTTTGGAGTTGGCTACGGCCTTAGTCCTGAGGCCGTTGACGACCAGTGCTCCGGGATTTCGGTCTTCGATGCATGCGACAACGCCCTCGAGGAGAAACTTAGCTTCGTGTCGGGCTAGCGTCCTGTCTGAGTCACACAGTTCGGGATGAACCGTAGGCTCTTGGCCTCGACGGTTCCACAGTGCCTTGTAGGCCCCTTCTCTGAGCGTCAAAGATGTGTCATCAACAGTAAGGGAGCTATCCCCGCATGAGGTCAGGCTGACGGTGACCTCATCGCGTATGGGGGTCAGTGTCCTGTCCCACCAGTCAACTTTCTGATTGAGTTGATGCAATCCCCAAAGAACGGCTCGACCGTGCAGATCGAGGGCTTCAGACATCAGCAAGATTCTTTCTTCTTCCATCATCCCCACTTCCGTGCGAGGCAAGATCGCGGCAATCCATCACAGCAATCCATGCCAAATGAAGATCCAACAAGAGAAAAACTGAAGTGAACTACAGGCAATGCTCGCGTCCATCGCAACCATTGCCCTTCGACTCCGAATCTACTGTCCGTTTTGCGGCATTGTCAAGCTGATTGGCCAGATGCGCCATTGCGGAGAGTGCCGTCACACCTGCCACAATGAAGTGCCATATCAACGGCTTGCTGCGCTCCGCATTTCATCGTCCGTTTGCCGCCTTGCGTCGAAGGCTACATCTCGGCTTTCATCTACTTGAGGAGCGCTTGCCGCGATTCGGCAGCGTGTGCGTCGGTCGTAGGTCTAGAGCTCTCGCTCGAGCGATGTCGACGAGGCAGATGCCACCATTGGTGTCGGTGAAGCGTATCGAGAGTCGACTGATGATAGGTAGCTACCGGTAGAGGCGTCGACGACAGACTAGGAGATTCTGATGACCTTTGATGATCAAGGATTTGCTTAGTCGTGCGTTCCGTACCGCAGCGAAGGCGGAGCGATTTTGGCTTCCGCGCGCCGCAAGCACTGCGCGCCCGTGAGCCGTTCACGGGTAGGTTCTCCTTCGGGCCCCCATCACCCCACCGAAGCCGACGGCGCACACCCCATAACCCGCCGATACGCCGCCGAAAACTTGCTCGCGTTCGCATACCCCACCGACTGCGCCACGCGCATCACACTCACCCCGCGTTCCAGCTCACCCCGCGCCCAATGCATGCGCCGGTGCACCAGGAACTGGTACGGCGACATCCCCGCCGCCGCCTGCAGCCCACGGCTCAACCGCGTGTCATCCACCCCCAGCGCATCGGCCATCATCGGCACGGTCAGGCGCACGTCGCGCGCCGCATCGATGTACTCGGTCAGCCGCTTCATCTGCACTGGCGACAACTCACGCGCCCTCGCAGAAAGCGCGGCGGGCCGCTGCGCCATCTGCACCAGCCGATCCACCACCGCGTTGCCGCAGGCGTGCAGCAGTTCATCGGACAGCACTCCCGAACGCGATGCCGCCCATAGCGCGTGCAGCAGCGCGCTCACCGTGGCGTCGCGGTGCAGCGCGCCGGTCAGCGGGGCCAGGGTCGGCAGGCTGACTGCCGTTGCGCCCAGCGCAGGCCAATCGATTGCCAGCCCCAGCACTTCCACCTCCGGGCTGCTGTAGGTACCGGTCTGCCCGGGCAGCACCACGTTGAACTGGCCGATGTGCCAATGCGCATCCAGCGCTGCCCGCCGTGGGCAGATCTGCTGCAGCCGGCCGCCGCCCTTGATCACCAGCGCCAGCCGCAGCTGGGTGGGGTGGCCCATCGCGCCGGCACTGGCGGGGAAGTGGTGATGGATGAAGGCCAGGTTGCCTGCACCGTTCGACCCGAGCACCGGCGTGGTGGCCGCCAGTTGCTGGGCCATCGTCACCTTGCTGCCGGAAATGGAGCGGTGCGCAGGCATACGGAGTAGCGCCGTTATGGAATTGTTACAGCATAACATTGATGGCCCCTGCGGCCGCTGTGTCCGTTCAAGAGGTTCCCGTGCGTTCCCCCACTCCCTTGCCCGCTGCGATCGCGGCCCTTCTGCTTGCCCAATCGTTGCCCGCGCTCGCCCAGGATGCTGTCAGCCCCACCACGCTGGACGGGGTGCGGGTAACCGGCTCCAAGCGCGATACCCCGTACCTGAAAAGCGATCTGTCGGTCACCGTGCTCAACCGCGAGGCGCTGAAAGAGGCCGGCGTGGTCGAATTCCGCGATCTGGACAAGTTGGCCCCCAACGTGAAGTTCAACGCGATGGGCCAGCTCAGCGACATGTACATCTCCATCCGCGGCATCGAATCCAACCCGTTCCTGGTCAACCGCGCGTCGGTCTATATCGATGGCATTCCGTTCAAGGAACTGAGCAACGCGGTGCTGAACCAGGTGGAATCGGTGGAGGTGCTGCGCGGCCCGCAGGGCACGCTGTACGGCGCCAACAGTGAATCGGGTCTGGTGCTGGTCAAGACCAAGGGCCCGACCGATGCCATGGAAGGCGAGCTGAACCTGCGCAGCACGTGGTTCAGCAACGGCAATGGCAACAGCCTCGATGGCTTCGTGTCCGGGCCGCTGGGCAAGCGCGGCAACCTCTCTGGTTCGGTCGCCTTCATGGCGTCGGACGAGGACAGCTTCCTGCGCAATCTCACGCCGTTCAATAGCACCGAAGGCAAGGTGCGCGAGCAGTACGTGCAGGGCAAGCTGCGCTGGCAGCCCAGCGATTTCGTTACCGTGAATGCCTTGGCCTACCACCTGCGCACACGTGCGCCGGGCATGTTCGAGTACGAGTACCTGCCGCTGGATGTGGGCCTGTACAACCGCACCTACGGCGCGCGCCTCAACGGCGGGCGCCAGGCCGGTGACTTCACGTACATCAACGATGCGCCCAAGCGCACCGAGAAGGATGAGACGGTGGCGGGCCTGAGTGCGCAATGGCAGTTGGAAGCCGGTACGTTCGACGTGGCCGCGTCCTACCGCACCCACGAGGACGTTTCGGCGGGCTACGACTTCGACATGACCGAGAGCGCGGCACTGGCCGGGCGCACCTACGACAAGCAGGACGCCTGGAATGCAGAGGCCCGGTTCAGCTCGCCGGATGACCAGGCGCTGACCTGGATGGCCGGCGTTTCCACCTACCGCACCGACAAGGATTCGATCCTGGGCACCTTCGTCGGCCCGATCACCCGTGGCTTGAACAGCTACAACCTGGCACCCCGGCAGACCGCCAAGGGCCGGGACTACAGCGTGTTCGCCACGGCCAGCTACACCTTCCCCGCCGTGCCGAAGTTGACCGCCAGCCTGGGCCTGCGCCACGAGCAGGCGCGCCGTTCCACCGAACAGCGTGCCGGTTCGCTGGACCTGGCCGAAGGTGGGCTGGTGCTGTACCGCGACGCCGCGCTGGAACACACCTTCCATGCCACCCTGCCGCGCGTGTCACTGCGCTACGACGCCACCGACAACCTCTCGTTCTACGCCGCCTCGGCCAAGGGCTATATCCCCGGCGGTTTCAATCTGGCCGCCGCGCAGAGCGATGTAGTGAATGACAAGGTGCTGCGCTACGAATCGGAAATGATGTGGAGCCACGAACTGGGCTTCAAGATGAACGTTGGCGGTGGCCGCGGCCATATCGGCGGCGCGCTGTTCCACATCACCTCGGACAACTGGCAGGAAATCCAGGTGGCCACCGATGCCAACGGGCGCCCGATCTCGTCGGATTACGTGGGTTCGGACGCGTCGATCCGCTCGCGCGGTGCCGAACTGGAAGGTGCCTATGAGCTGGCGCCGGGCTTCACCCTGACCGCCAACGTGGGCTATGTGGATGCGAAGTACACCAAGCTCTGGGCCACGGCGGACGAAAACCTGGCCGGCAACCGGGTGAAGCTGACGCCGCATTACACGGGCTATCTGGCGGCACGCTACCAGCACCCGTCCGGTGTCTTCGGGCGGGTGGAATCGGCGTTCACCGGGTCCAGCGCGCTGGATGAGCGCAACCGTGCCTACCAGCCGGCCGTGGCCATCATCGGGCTGCAGGTGGGCTACGAACATGGCCCCTGGACCGGGCGCCTGTTCGTGCAGAACCTGACCAACAAGCGGCGCGTGAACGGGTTGATCTTCGACAACCTGGCCTTCGGGCGCGACGGCAACTACTACGGGCCGATTGATAGCCCGCGTACTGTGGGTGCCGAACTGAGCATGAGCTTCTAGGCCTCACGCGAAAACGGCGGTGCATTAGAGAAACTGCACCGCCGCTGGCTATCGAAGGATGCGGGACACCCTCAACGAATCCCCGCAAGCTCCTCACGCACGATCTGCGCACCCGCACTCAGCGCCCGCAGCTTGCCGCGCGCCACCTCACGCGGCAGCGGCGCCATGCCGCAGTTGGTGCAGGGGTACAGCTTGTCGGCATCCACAAACTGCAGCGCTTTGCGCAAGGTGTTGGCCACTTCTTCCGGCGTTTCCACCGTGCTGGACGCCACGTCGATCGCGCCCACCATCACCTTCTTGCCGCGCACCAGTTCAATCAGGTCGATCGGCACATGCGAGTTGTGGCATTCCAGCGAGATCAGATCGATGCTGGATTTCTGCAGTTTGGGGAACGATTCTTCGTACTGCCGCCATTCCGAACCCAGCGTCTGCTTCCAATCGGTGTTGGCCTTGATGCCGTAGCCGTAGCAGATGTGCACGGCGGTCTGGCATTTCAGGCCCTCGATGGCACGCTCCAGGGTGGCCACGCCCCAGTCGTTCACCTCGTCGAAGAATACGTTGAATGCCGGTTCGTCGAACTGGATGATGTCCACGCCGGCCGCTTCCAGTTCCTTCGCTTCCTCGTTGAGGATCTTCGCGAATTCCCAGGCAAGCTTTTCGCGGCTCTTGTAGTGCGCGTCGTACAGCGTGTCGATCATGGTCATCGGGCCGGGCAGGGCCCACTTGATCGGCTGTGCGGTCTGCCGGCGCAGGAACTTGGCGTCTTCCACGAACACCGCCTTCGGCCGGCTGACCGCGCCCACCACGGTGGGCACGCTGGCGTCGTAGCGGTTGCGGATGCGCACGGTTTCGCGCTTGTCGAAATCCACGCCGTCCAGGTGTTCAATGAAGGTGGTGACGAAGTGCTGCCGGGTCTGTTCGCCGTCGCTAACGATATCGATGCCGGCGTGCTGCTGTTCCTGCAGGGACAGGCGCAGCGCGTCCTGCTTGCCCTCGGTCAGCGCGTCATCCTGCAGTTTCCAGGGCGACCAGAGCTTTTCAGGCTCGGCAAGCCACGACGGCTTGGGCAGGCTTCCGGCGGTGGAGGTCGGCAGTAGTTTCTTCATCGGTATCGGGGTCTTGTGTCCTGGGGAGGGGAATCGAGTGAACAGCGATCAGCGCGCAGCCCACTGCTCAAGCACGCTGCGGTAGGGCTTGATGAAGTGCTCTTCGGTGAAGCGGCCCTGCTTCACGGCCAGTTGGCTGCGCTCTTCGCGGTCGTAGACGATGCGGGTGGACGAATAATCCTGGTGCTTCAGGCTGGGCTGGTAGACCTTGCCGGCCACCGAATTGGCGTTGTAGATCTCCGGGCGGTAGATCTTCTGGAAGGCCTCCATCACGCTGATGGTGCCGATCAGTTCCAGGTTGGAGTAATCGCCCAGCAGGTCACCCTGGAAATAGAACGCCAGCGGCGCAACGCTGCCCGGCGGCATGAAGTAGCGCACCTGCAGGCCCATCTTGTCGAAGTACTGGTCGGTGGGCGAGAACTCACCCTGGCGGTATTCCACGCCCAGAATGGGGTGGTGGTTCTCGGTGCGGTGGTAGGTCTTGCTGCTGGAAACGCTGATGCAGATGACCGGCGCCTTGCTGAACTGCGCGCGGTAGACGTCGGACTGCAGGAAATGCTTGAACAGCTTGCCGTGCAGATCGCCGAAGCCTTCGGGAATGGCGAAGCTGTCCTTGCCCTCGTTGCTGGCCGGCAGCACCACGCTGAAATCGTAGTCACGCACGTACGAGGAGAAATTGTTGCCGACGATGCCTTCGGTGCGCGCGCCGGTGTGCGTATCCACCAGGGTGGGGCGCAGCACTTCGATCAGCGGGAACGGGTCGCTGCCATCGCTGCCGTCGATATGCATCTCCACCGAAATGATGTCCAGCTCCACCACGTAGCGATCGGCGTTCGGGTTGTCCCAGTGCGCCAGATCATTGCAGCGGTTGTTGATCATGCTCAGCGTGTTGCGCAGGTTCTGCTGCCGCGCCGCGCCGCGTGCCAGGTTGGCGAAGTTGGTGGTGATGCGGGTGCCGTCGGCCGGCTGGTAATCCTCGTTGAATGGGATGCGCGTGATGCTGAAGGTAAAGGTGTCTGTACTCATGGGCGGCATTCCGGTTCAGAGGGTTTCAAGGGTGGCGGCGGGCTGCGGCGCGGGGCGGTGGGACAGCGCCAGCAGCGGCAGGGCGCGCTGCACGGCCAGTTCGGCGCGCTGCAGCAGGGCCGGGTCGTGTACGCGGCCGTCGGCGAAGTCCTTGTCGGTGGCGTACACCCCCAGCGGCAGGGTGCGGGCCTGGAAGAAGCTGAAAAGCGGCCGCAACTGGTGGTCGATCATCAGCGCGTGGCGCTCGCTGCCCCCGGTGGCGGCCAGCAGGATGGGGGTGTCGACCAGCGCGTCCTGCTGGATGAAATCGAAGAAGTGCTTGAACAGGCCGGTGTACGAGCCGCGGTAGACCGGCGTGGCGACCACCAGCACATCGGCCTGTTCAACCGCAGCCAGTGCCTGCTCCGCGCTGTCAGGCAACTGCGAACGCCAGAGCGCCCCTGCCAGTTGCGGCGCCAGTTCGCCCAGTTCAATCAGCTGCGGCTGGCTGGGCAGGTGGTCGCCCAGCAGGTCCAGCAGGTGTTCGCACAGGGTGGCCGCCCGCGAGGGGCGCTGCAGGCCGCCGGACACGGCGACGATTCGGAGGGGGCGGTGGGGAGAAAGCATGACCCGATGCTAGTCAGGGCGTTCCATGACGTAAAATGGTTTTACTTCACACATCCATGAGCGGGGCTCATAGACATGCTGGAACGCATTCACCTCAGCATCGTCCAGCAGGTTGAACTGCAGGGCTCGCTCACCGCCGCCGCCGGGGTGCTGAACCTGACCCAGTCGGCGCTGAGCCACAGCATGAAGAAGCTGGAACAGCAGCTGGGCACCGATGTCTGGCTGCGCGAGGGCCGCAACCTGCGCCTGACCCAGGCCGGCCAGTACCTGTTGGCCGTGGCCAACCGCGTGCTGCCGCAGCTGGACCTGGCCGAAGAGCGGCTGGGCCAGTTCGCCCAGGGCGAGCGCGGCTCGCTGCGCATCGGCATGGAATGCCACCCCTGCTACCAGTGGCTGCTGAAGATCGTGTCGCCCTACCTGGCCGCCTGGCCCGATGTAGATGTGGACGTGAAGCAGAAGTTCCAGTTCGGCGGCATCGGCGCGCTGTTCGGCTACGAGATCGACCTGCTGGTGACCCCCGACCCGCTGCTGAAGCCGGGCCTGACCTTCGTGCCGGTGTTCGATTACGAGCAGGTGCTGGTGGTGGCCAGCAACCATCCGCTGGCCAAGGGGGACCATGTAAAGCCGCGCCAGCTGACCCAGGAAGTGCTGATCAGCTACCCGGTGCCATTCGAGCGGTTGGATATCTACAACCAGTTCCTGCTGCCGGCGGGGGTGACCCCGCGCCGCCACAAGGCGATTGAAACCACCGACATCATGATGCAGATGGTGGCCAGCGGCCGTGGCGTGGCGGCCATGCCGCGCTGGCTGGTGGAAGAGTACGCCGCACGCATGGACGTGGTGCCGGTGCGCCTGGGCGCGAAGGGCATTCCCAAGCAGATCTACCTGGGCGCGCGCGAGTCGGATACCGCCATCGATTATCTGCGGGCTTTCGTGGACTTGGCACGCGGCAGTTCGGCGGTCGCGCGCGCGCACGGGGTTGGCTGATGTCCATGGAACGCGGGGCGCGGGCGCGGGCCTTCCTGGATGCGTGTTCGTGGGAAGTGAGCGCCAAGGCCGTGCAGGCCCTGCGCGCCGAGGCCGCACGCATCGCGCCGGGCACCACCATCTCCATTCCCTACCTGGCCAGCGAAGACGACGAGGCGCGGCTGGCTGCGGCACGGACCATTCGCGAGCTGGGCTTCCAGCCGATGCCACACCTGTCGGCACGCCGCATCGGCACGCAGGCCGCGCTGGAACGTTTCATCCAGCGGGCAGTGGGCGAGGCCGGCGTGGAGCGCTGCCTGGTGATTGCCGGCGATCTGGCGGAGCCGGCCGGGCCGTTCGCCGACAGCACGGCGATCATCGAAACCGGTCTGCTGGAACGCGCCGGCATCAAGGTGGTGGCCGTAGGCGGGCACCCGGAAACCCACCCGGTCATGACCGCCGCGCAGCGCTGGCAGGTGCTGGAGCACAAGTGCCAGCGCATTGAAGCGCACGGCATGGCGCCGTGGATCATCACCCAGTTCGCATTTGATGCCGAAATAGTGCTGGCCTGGTTGAATGCACTGCGCGCTCGCGGCATTGCGCACCCGGTTCTGGTGGGCATTCCCGGGCCGGCGAGCGTGACGCGGCTGGTGCGCTACGCGGCCATGTGCGGGGTCGGCGCGAGCACGACCATGCTGGCCCGCTACGGCATTTCCCTGGGCCGCCTGCTGGGGTCGGCAGGGCCGGACCGGTTTGTGGACAAGCTGCTGGCCGGACTGGGCGACGAGCTTGGCCCGGTCAGCCCGCATCTGTTCCCCTTCGGCGGCATCGCGCCGTCGCTGGACTGGGTGCAGCAGTACCGGCGCAACGCCCGGTCAGGGTAAGCGGCTGACACCTGTCACTTGTGGGGGTTTCGTGCAGGACCATAATCGAGGCGTCAGATAACCGCAGCACGCCCTCAACCTGCCGACAAGGAATTCCCCGCAATGATCATGCAGATTCTCTCGCACACCCCGCTCTGGGTCTGGGCGCTGCTGGCCTTCCTGGTGTACCGCGGCGTCGCCGCCATGAAGCCGGGTGAGAGTTCGCTGGTGCGGCTGGCGATCGTGCCGGCCCTGTTCCTTGCCTGGGGCGCATGGTCCATCAGCCATCGCTACGGTGGCTCGCTGCAGGCGTGGGGTGAATGGCTGGTCGGCATCGCTGCCGGCGCGGCCATCGGCTGGCTGCTGCTGCGCCGCGCGACGCTGGCGCTGAACCCGGCTACCGGCAAGCTGCGCCGCAGCCCGGACTACAGCCTGCTGCCGCTGCTGCTGGTCACCTTCCTGGTGAAGTACGGGTTTGAAGTGGCCTTCGCGGTGTCGCCGGCGCTGGCAGGCCATGCCGGGTTCACTGCGGCGTACCTGCTGACCTCGGGTGGCTTTGCCGGCATTTTCCTGGGCAAGTTCTGTCGGTACGTGGTGGCGGTGCGGCGCGGTGCGGGTGGTGGCGCGCTGGGTGTGGCTGGTTGATCGGGCGCCGCGATCGCAGCGATGCGTGCAAGAATTCTTTGTGAATTCGTTATGGAGCCGCACAGGCGACCAGGTTGGCAACACACGCAGAGCTGCCCTACGACGTTGGGCCCCAAAAACAAACCGCAGCGGATGCCGATTGGCGCCGTTGCTTGATTCCAGAGTCAAGCCCGTCAATGAAAATTCTCTATAAGTACCGGGCGCTCAGTGAGCGTACAAGCGAAATCATTCGTAAGAAGAAGGTCTGGTTGGCCAAGCCGTCATCGCTGAACGACCCCAACGAGTGCAGATTCGAGCCCCCTGACCCGGCTCAGGTCAGAAAGGTAGTGGCCGACGTCAAGAACGCTCAGTTGGCGGGATTCATCGCAGATGCTGCTCTCGCTCAGAAAGACGGGAGAAGCTTTTTCACCCTGAGAGGGCGGGCCATCAATCGCCTTCTGAGCAGGATCAAGAAATCATCGGGTCTTGATAAGAAGCATAAGGTCGCGCAGGGTTTTCTGAAGGAAGTCGGTACGCCCGGGTTCTCCGATCCGTACGATCAACCCAATTCCATAGATCGGATTGTTGAGAGGGTTGGCATATTCAGCCTTTCGGAGGACCCCCTCAACATGCTTATGTGGTCGCACTATGGGGATTCCCACAAGGGCGTAGCACTTGGCTTCGCTGCTTCCACCGGATCGCGATTGGCGGACCCAAAGTTCTGTCAGTCCGTTCGCTATGAGGATGGTGCGATGGCGTTCGATTTCAGTGTGGGACGCTTGACAGGAGTTGCCGTAATTAGAGATCCCAACGGGACAATGAGAACAGAGGGATATGTGCAGATTGATGATAGGCAGATCCAGAACGCCCTGTTCACCAAGACCACTGATTGGGCCTACGAAAAGGAGTGGCGCTACTACGAGCCAACCTTCGGCGAATACGATCACCCGGGTGAGCTCGTCGAGGTGATTTTTGGGCTGAACCTGCCACTCAAGGAGCAGGAAGAATTTGCCCTCCTTTGCCGTGAGAGTCTCGGAGACAGCGTAACGTTCAGGTGCGTGACTCGCCCGAATGGTACGCAGAAACTGGAGTTGCGAGATGCTGCCGCTTAACGATTACTTCGAGTTGGATGCGTGGCGCAGAACCATTGGAGGTACCAGGGGCTGGGGGCGATTGCGTGCAGAGGTCGTTGCCATTAGACCGTTTTCACGCACTCGCCTTGCCGCGATCCAGTTGCCGGTAACCGATGGCCTCGGCAAGATGCGCGGTCTGGATGGTCTCGCTGCCGGCCAGATCGGCAATAGTGCGCGCGACGCGCAGAATGCGGTGCATCGCCCGCGCCGATAGCTGCAGCCGTTCGATGGCCTGTTCCAGCAGATCCTGGTCGGCTTCGCTCAGCCGCGTGCAGATGCGCAGCGTGGCGGGCGGCAGATGGGCATTCAGCCCCCCGCGTTCCCGCTGCTTGGCGTGTGCTGATTCAACCCGTGCGCGTACCGTGGCGCTGGGTTCGCCCAGTGGCGTGCTCTCGCGCAGTTCCACCGCATCCAGCCGTGACACGCTGATATGCAGGTCGATGCGATCCAGCAGCGGGCCCGACACGCGCGCGCGATAGCGGGTGATGCGCTCATCGCTGCACAGACAGCGATTGCTGCGGTCCCCGGCCCAGCCGCAGGGGCAGGGGTTCATCGCGGCCACCAGCTGGAATCGCGCGGGGTACTGCACGCTGCGCGCCGCACGCGCGATGCGGATATGGCCCGACTCCAGCGGCTCGCGCAGGGTTTCCAGTGCGCTGCGGTTCCACTCGGGCAGTTCGTCCAGGAACAGCACGCCGTGATGTGCCAGGGAAATCTCGCCGGGGCAGGGGGGATTGCCGCCACCGACCAGTGCGGCGGCGCTGGCGCTGTGGTGCGGGGAACGAAACGGCCGCTGCCGCCAGCGCCGGGGGTCCAGGCCTTCGCCACTGACCGATGCAATGGCAGCCAACTGCAGCGCCTCGGCCTCGTCGGTATCGGGCAGCAGGCTGGGCAGGCGCGAGGCCAGCAGGGTCTTGCCGCAGCCGGGGCTGCCGATCAGCAGCAGATGGTGGCCACCGGCGGCCGCCACTTCCAACGCGCGCCGTGCATGCGCCTGCCCACGCACGTCCGCCAGATCGGGCAGCGGCAGCGGCGTGGTGTCCACGCGCTGCACCGGTGGCAGCAGGCGCGGATTGCTCAGGCCCGCGCAGCATTCCAACAGGGTGCGGGCCACGCGCACATCGGCGTGCTCGGCCAGCGCGGCCTCGGCGGCGTTGCCGGGTGGCACCACCAGGATGCGTCCCGCTTCGGCGGCGGCAATGGCGGCAGGCAGCGCGCCACTGACCGGACGCAGCTCACCGGTCAGGCCCAGTTCGCCAAGGAATTCGTACTGCAGCAGCGATTGCGGATCGACCTGACCGCTGGCAGCCAGGATGCCCAGCGCGATGGCCAGATCGTAGCGGCCGCCCTCCTTGGGCAGATCGGCTGGGGCCAGGTTCAAGGTGATGCGCCGCTGCGGAAAGTCGAAGCGCGCGCAGAGCAGGGCTGCACGCACGCGTTCGCGCGACTCGCGCACGCTGGCTTCGGCCAGGCCGACAATCTGGGTGACCGGCAAGCCGCCGGACAGATGCACTTCCACCCGCACCAGCGGCGCATCGACCCCGGCGCGGGCGCGGCTGTGGACCAGAGCCAGGCTCATGTGTGGTTTCCTGCGGGGGAGCGCTTGATGGTGGGGGAAGCGCTGGGTGGGAAACCATCGGGGATTGCGGGTGGAGGGGATAGGGGGATTCTGGGTGCCCACGGTACGGGTACCGATCGCTCGGTCTAGTCGCACCATGACGGTGGAGTCGGCGGTCCTCTTTTCCTACAGAGCCTTCAGACAGATCGTATTGCTGGGCAAAACCGAACGAAGGCCTACACACCTGTGCCGATGTGAATTTGAAGTCGGGAGCCGCTGGTCTGACTGCAGCGGAAACTTGCAACTACTACAAGCATCTGCCACGAGGGACTATTCTTTGCCGAATTCTGGAAAGGTGAGTGCCCTGGCATGAAATCCATAGCACTTTGGAGAATGAAGCGCCAAGCGAAGAGCAGTGGTCTGCGCGTCGTTGGCAACTTCTTGATCGCATTTCATACGCCGGATGTCATCTCAGGCTTCGCGCTGGATCCTGCTCCATCCTCCACCTACATATGGACCTTTGTAGTTCCGACCTATGATGATTTGTCCTTCCTGCACATGTCTTTAGGTCAGCGAATCGCAAGCGCGGAAGTGGACAAAGATTTCTTCTGCGGGATGCATAAGGCGCACGCCAATAAGCTTGAGCCGGTGAGGACGGCGGCAGATCTATTGGTCTATGTCGACGGCCTTGACTTCACCAGCGACTACTCGGAGTGGATAAAATACATATCCGCCATCCGGCTTGGCGATTTCGCTGCGGCAGATGCCACGCTGAAGAGACTTTTGAATTCGCCAATCTCCGATCTGGTTCAGCGTAAATTGGATGCAGTTCTTTGTTCTTTGAGGGATGGTGGCGAGTCCGGCGCACAGCATCTCCTGGGAAGTTGGTCTCGTCAGACGGCGCGCTTGGTGGGCTTTGGCGATCGTTAGGATCAAATGGCAATGAATGGATTCGTTGCGATTGGTTTGCTGGGGTGTCTCCGAGGCGGCAAATGCTGCGGGCAAGGCGCCGGCTTCCTTTGCCTGAGCCGGGCTGCGCTCCTGGAATGATAGCCGTGGGGCTTTCATGGGAAGGCAAGTCATGTAGACGGCTCCGGGGAAGCACCTTCTCTTGGACGGTCTTTGCGTGGACGGCGGGATCCAGTTGACCGTCAGTAGTCTCATAAACGGAACTTCCCTCGTGCCCGGAAGTATTCTGAAAGCTCTCTGTCTCCCACCCACACAGTCTTTGATGCAGCACGGAACATCAAAGATTCTCGCGCCGTGGCCTGTTCAACGGCCAGCGGATCGCCGCTGGCTTCGGCCACTTTGGTTTCCTTTCCTGCGCCCAGAGCAAACCTCTCGAGCGCATCCTCCAGCGCCCAGATTGCCTGCTCGATTACGGGTATGCCCGTAGACGGCTTTTCGGCTACGTGGTTCAACGCAGACTGCAATTTTTGAATATGCTCCGGGTAGTCCTTGAGCATCTCGCGCAGTCGCTGGGGAACGGGAGGTGGTGTGGCGTGCCGCATGGCAGCTCCCTTGTGTGTTCAGGCGTTTACGTTCAGCGAAACGAACTGCTTGGGCTGAGTATATGCACGAGTGCTGAACTCCAGCCGCGACGCTGGTCACGTCGTGTGACAAGCTCACTCCGGCAGTGACGCCTACGGAGTCGGCCCCGCTACCGCGTGGGTAGGTTGTGGGTGAGGCCTGTCCCCCACGGGCTTGGTGCCGAGCTGCTTCCGGAATATTGGCTGATTGCGACAGCATGGCGGGCGATGCGATTGTTCCCATCACTGCCGCCAAGCCTCTGCGCCGCTGGTTCGCAAGATGCTCAAGATGGCGCGCTTTGTGTTGGCCGAGACGGCTGGCCGGCATGATGCGATTGGTCTCCGGCATTGACGGGCACGCGCCTAACGAGCCTCCAAATGCCTCCCAACCAGACAACGCTCACTCTCAGCCACCGACCCACCCGGCTCCATCCGCTTCTCGATCCATGACGGCCCCGCCCGCTCCGTCAGCAACCAGCTGTCGTTCTGATAGATCGTCATCCAACGCACGAAACTGGCGCGTAGGTTCTCGATATCCGGCGCGCGCATCTGCGCATCACCCGGCATTCGGATCACCACGCGCGCGGCCGTGTTCTCCACGTCCAACACCTGCACGCCTCTGCACAGGATCTCGAATGACACCGGGCCAGCGCCGCCATCACGCGCACGCAACTCAAACCCCTGTCGCCTCTTCAACGTAACGAAGGCGAGCGCATTGCTGTGCAATTGGCGGTAATCCACCGGCTGCAGCTTCTGGTACGACCACACCTGTTCGCTGGCCGGCGCGGGCCAGGCGACCCACACGGTGCCGAACAGCGCGATGCAGGCGGCAACAGCGGTAAACGCGTTCCTCTTCATGCGCTTACTCCCGTGGCCGCAGGCGTTCGTGGATGAATGCCGTCAGCGCGACATCTGCCATTACCAGGCCCTCCATCACGCGGTCGCCCACGTACTGATCGGGCTCGCCGTTCTGCCGTGTGCGCTCGGCGGCCAGCAGCAGTTCCTGCACGATGCGCTGGCCGGTCAGGGCGCAGTCGGCGTCGGCCAGGGCGATCTGCCGGCTGCGCAACGGGTGGCGTTCGGGCCAGGGCTGGCCGTCGGCGGCAGCACCGGCGCCGATGCTGTGCAGCACGGCGATCAGGCTGTTGGGATCACGCGCTGGGGTGGGCGAGGGCGCTTCCTGGATGGGACGCGGTGGCGGGGAGTGTGGCGTGGTCATGGCTGGCTCCGTGCATGCAGGCAGAAGCCGCCACCGATAGAGGTGGCGGACGATGCGTGGCTCGAAAACCGGTTGCTGTTGAGGCCGGCGGGTACAAGACCCCCACGCACCGCCCGCCATAGCCGGCAGACGGATTGCCAGCCGGCACCACGCGCGGTGGTGCCGGCTGACAAGCGTAAACAACAACAGCAAACCGGGTTTTCGACGCCCGACCACCCGTTTTCGGTGGCCCTACCAGAGTTGCCAGATGTTGTTGGAGATGCCAAGGGGTTGGGGTCAAAGACGCCAAAGCCCTGGTCGCTTTCGGCATTGTGGCACAGCGTGGAACGGCGTCGAGAGCCTTGCAGGGCAGCGCTTCTGCAAGGATTGGACGTTATGTGTCGGACTTTCCACTATGAGGCATCTGACTGTGGCAGATGCGACATCGACCGCGCTGCTACCGGCGGTAGCCATGGCCCAAAGTAACGGCGGCATTGCACCGCCGCCTCGTTTACTCCGCGCTGCCGCGCCCTTCCAGTTCGCGCACCGTGGCTTCCAGCGCATCCAGCTTTTCGCGGGTCTTCAACAGCACCGCACGCTGCACTTCAAACTCCTCGCGGGTAACCAGGTCCAGCTTGGCCAGGCCGGCCTGCAGCGCGCTCTTGAAGGTGGCCTGCAGTTCCTCGCGCGATTCGCGCAGGCCCGGCGGCACCAGGTCGCTCAGGCGGCGGGCAAGGTCATCCAGTTGGTTCAGGTCGATCATGGGGGTACTCCGGGGTGCGGGCGGGCCGTGCAGGCCACAAGGATACTGCCGGGCCGGTCGCCCGCACAGGCGTGGGCGGTTTCGCACCGGGCGCGTTCAGGCGCTATCCTCCACGCCGGAATACAGGAGATTGGCGATGAAGATGGTCATGGCGGTAATCAAGCCGTTCAAGCTCGACGACGTGCGCGAAGCGCTGGCCGAGCGCGGAGTGACCGGCATTACGGTAACCGAGGTGAAGGGCTTTGGTCGGCAGAAGGGCCATACCGAGCTGTACCGCGGCGCCGAGTACGTGGTCGATTTCCTGCCGAAGGTGAAGCTGGAAGTGGCGGTGACCGACGACCAGGTGGAGGCCGTGGTGGAATCGATCGTGAAGGCCGCAGGCACCGGCAAGATCGGCGACGGCAAGGTATTCGTGTACGACCTGGGCAGCGTGGTGCGTATTCGTACGGGTGAACTGGACGCTGACGCGCTGTAAGGGGGGGGCGTGTGGGCGGTGGGGTGTCGAACCGCGACTGGTTGCGGGAACGCTACGGGGTAGAGTCGACTGTCAGTCGACTGCTCTTCCCGTCCGTGACCGAAATGTCCGCGCTGCGCGCGATAGTCGACTGACAGTGGACTCTACGGGGCGGTGCGCATCACGCGGTCGATCCAGTCGGCATAGCGCGAAATGCGCACGTTGTGCACCACCTGCCCGTAGTAGCCGGCTTCAAGCGCATGCTCGGGCACTGCGGTGATCCACGAACCCAGGCCGATCAGCTGCCAGCCCTGAGCGTCGCGGATCATCAATGGCCCGCCGCTGTCACCGCTGCCGAGCACGCCTTCCAGCGGCAGGCCGCCGCTGGGGCCGTCGAATCGATACCAGAGATAGCGATCGTTGCCGCCGGTCACCGCGTTTTCCGCGCGGCGCAGTACGCCGCGGTGCGATCCACCCGGCACCAGCCCGGTCATGCCGGTGCCCGTGGCGCCCTTGCCGACCAGGGTAGCGATCTTTCCCGCTTCGTCGTGCCCGCGATAGAGGCGAACCGGCGCAACGTCGCTGACCGGTGCGGCCAGCTGGATCAGGGCGATGTCATCGGAGGCGGCGAGGAAAGCATGGATGGGGCCTGGGTTGCCTGACGCCAGCGCCGCCTGGCCAAGCGCATCGGGCATGCGCCGGTAACCGGGATGCACGAACACGCGCTCGACACGGTACGGGTGACCGTTGATCTGCACCTCGGCGTCCATGCCTTCCATGGGCGCGGCGTGTGCGGCCGTCACCACCCAGCGCGGCGCGATCAGGGCGCCGTGGCCCTCGCCGGGCAGGTCGGCCAGGGCCGGGAATTCGGAGGCCGGTACGCGGTAGGCGCTGTCATCCACATCGCTGCGGATGACGATGGCGCCGGCGGTGAGGGGAAGGGTAGCCAGGGCGAGTAGGAGCCAGCGGCGCATGGTTCGGTGCAGTCCTGTGCATGGAAGGCGATGACCCTAGCCGGGATTGGCTGGCGCGAACACCCATGTGCGACGAAGTGCCCTTCCGGCGTGATCAACCCGGCGGAATGAGGGGTGGCGACTGCCACTCCGGTAGACGGAGTGCGCGGCGGGTGCGCGGCGCCTGCAGCGCTAGCGCGATGGGATGGTGGAGCGCGATGGGACGTCGGAACGCGATGGGATGCCCGAACGCGACAGGATGTCGGAATGCTACGGGATGCCGGAATGCGACGGGGTAGAGTCGACTGTTAGTCGACTAACGCGCGCAGCGCGGGCATTTCGGTCACGGATGGGAAGAGCAGTCGACTAACAGTCGACTCTACCCCGCCAGGCATTCCATCCCCGCCAAGCATTCCATCCCGTCAAACATTCAATGCCGCCAGGCCATCCACCCACCCGGCCGCCAAAAGCGCTTAACGCTGCTTCGCCCACTTATAGAACCGCTTCCAGCTCTGGCGCACGGCGGACACCCAGCCCGGGTCCGCCACCAGGGCGGCCTGCGCGGCGCTCGGGGCCTGGCCGGTCACGCGCTGGCGCATCTTCAGCAGGTTCTTCATGTCGCTGCGGCTCAGCTGGCGGCTGAGCGGGTTGCGGCGCAGCCAGCGCGGTACGCGCCAGGCCGAGGTGAAGTCCAGCAGCACCGGCACGCCGGCGCTCACCACCACATTGGTGCCGTGCAGGTCGTTGTGGGTGATGCCGGCGGCGTGCAGGCGGCTGAGGGCGTGCTGCAGTTGTTCGAACACGTCGTTGCCCACCGCCTGGGCGGTGCTCAGGGTCTGGCCGGGAATGAATTCCATGCCCAGCGCCAGGCCGCCCAAGGTGCCCAGCAGGGCCGGGGCGTGCTTCCAGCCACCCAGGCGCTGCAGCATGCGCGCTTCGCGGCGCACCATCAGGCGCGCGATCAGCGAAACCGGCGTGCCACGGTAACGGGAATAGTCCTTCACCACGGCCGGACGGCCGTCCATGAAGGTGCGGTAGACGTCCGGGGCCAGGAAACGATCGCCGCGCTTGAGCAGCAGCGGGGCCACGGCGTCATCGCCGCAGGACGGGGAGGGGGAGGCAGAGAGATTCATGTGCGGGGTCTCGGACGACCCGGTGGGCGGCGCTGAGCGTCAAGCGAACCGGTACGACTGGGGGGATTAGCTAAACTTTCGTTAAGTGCAATTTTAGTACCGCCGAGTTCGCTATTCCACGGTTTGTCGTAGAAATGTCGGGGTCGTGGCTGGAACAGTTCGTCGCGCAGGGTCGGACAATTCTGTCTCAGTTATCCAATATGTCTTTACCTATCAATGTGTTGTGTGGCATCAGTGCGGCCCGGTGCGTGGCGGGCAGGAGGTCGTGGGCCTTGGGCAGCGCCTACCGCCAGCTGCTGAACCTGACTCACGCGCGTCTTGACCACGGCCCACCGGCTGCCGACCATAAGCTGTTAATCCGCGACATCGGCGGCCGCTCCCACCCGGCACGTCACCGTCCCCTGCCGCGTCCCCAACCTGGTGCTGGCCGCGCGGCCGCATCGTTCGTTTCCCTGTCCGGCACCCGCTGGAGGAAAGTGTTTTGATCATCAAGATTGTCCTGGCAGCGCTGTTCGTGGCCTGCGTGCTGTACATCCATTTCCGCGGCAAGGTCCGCGCGCGCTGGTCGCGCCAGTTGCTGGACCATTCCAGCTTCATGGCCCCGATCAACGTGATCATGTACCTGTTCTCGAAGGTGCCGACCACGCCGTTCCTGGACCCGGGCAAGGAGCTGCCGCAGCTGGAACCGCTGCGCCAGAACTGGCAGGTGATCCGCGATGAGGCGCTGGCGCTGCGCGATGCGCAGAAGATCGCCGCCTCCAGCAGCTACAACGATGCCGGCTTCAATTCGTTCTTCCGCCGTGGCTGGAAGCGCTTCTACCTGAAGTGGTACGGCCCGTCGCACCCGTCGGCCAAGGCCATGTGCCCGAAGACCGTGGCGCTGATCGAATCGATTCCCGATGTGCGCGCGGCGATGTTCGCGCAGCTGCCGCCGGGCAGCGAGCTGCGCCCGCACCGCGATCCGTTCGCCGGTTCGCTGCGCCTGCACCTGGGCCTGAGCACGCCCAACGACGATGGCTGCTACATCGTGGTGGACGGGGTGAAGAAGAGCTGGCGCGATGGCGAGTGGATGATGTTCGACGAGACCTACATCCACCATGCGCACAACGAGACCGACCAGGACCGCGTGATTCTGTTCTGCGATATCGCCCGCCCGCTGCGCTTCGGCCTGCCGGGCCTGTTCAACCGCGCCGTGGCGGCCACGTTGCTGGCCGGCGGTGCATCGCCGAACCTGCCCGGTGACCCGACCGGTGGCGTGAACAAGGCTTTCGGTGGCCTGTACAAGGTGCGCCTGAAGGCCAAGGCACTGCGCGAACGCAGCGTGGTGGCCTACCAGGTAATCAAGTGGGGCCTGGTGGTAGCGGTGATTGCCGGTATCTGGGCGATCTGATCGAACGGTCGCCGGAAACGATGCGCGCCGGATCGTAGAGTCGAGCTTGCTCGACTGCTCTACGGCTGGGTGCAGAAGCAGTCGAGCAAGCTCGACTCTACGGAAACAAGAAACCCGCGCTGTCGCCAGCGCGGGTTTTTGTTTGGATCAACCCTTCAGTGCGGCCTGCACGAACGGCGGGGTCACCAGCACGCCGGTGTGCAGCGCGGCGGTGTAGTACAGGGTGTTGAAGGTCTTGGCGGCCGAATCGGCCTGGCGGAAGTCGAAACCGCTCTCGCCCTTGCGGGCCATGGTCACGCTCCACCAGCCGGTGGGGTAGCACGGCTGCGGGAACGGCAGGGTCTTGAACGAGCCGAAGCCGGCCTTGCCCATTTCCGTGCGCATTTCGTTGATCAGCTCCAGCTGCATCAGCGGCGATTCGGACTGCTGCACCAGGATGCCGTCGTCCTTCAGGGCCTTGAAGCAGCTTTCGTAGAAGGCCTTGTTGAACAGACCTTCGCCCGGGCCGACCGGGTCGGTCGAGTCCACGATCACCACGTCCACGCTGCCGGCCGGGCAGTTGGCCATGTAGGCCACGCCGTCGTCGAACAGCAGCTCGGCACGGGCGTCATCGTTGGAATCGCACAGTTCCGGGAAGTGCTTGCGCGCCATCACGGTGACCTGCTCGTCGATATCGCACTGGGTCACGCTCTCCACGCCGCGGTGCTTGAGCACTTCGCGCAGGGTGCCGCAGTCGCCGCCACCGATGATGACCACGCGCTTGGGCGCGGCGTGGGTGAACAGCACCGGGTGGCTGATCATCTCGTGGTAGAAGAAGTTGTCCTTGCTGGTCAGCATGATGGCCCCGTCGATGGTCATCAGGTTGCCCCAGTCGGTGGTCTGGAAGATTTCGATCTTCTGGAACGGCGACTGCACTTCGTCCAGCTTGCCGGTGATGCGGTAGCCGATGGCCGAGCCAGTGCGTTCGAAGTGTTCGATGTACCAGTTGCTGCTGTCAGTCATGGAGATACGGTCCTGTTCGGAGGGGATGGAGCCGGGCTGACGGCGGGGTGCCTCGCTTCCGGACGGATCGGCCCGTTCAGGTTCAGACCTGCCACGGGCGCGGGCGCGCATGATAACGAACCTGTGGGCATATAGGCGTTATCATGCCCCCCCTTTTATTTGCCACAAGGCCGACTGCAATGACCGATTGGTCCCTCGACCAAGCCCGCAAGACCTACTCGATCCCGCATTGGGCGGATGGTTATTTCGATGTGGATCAGGCCGGGCACATGGTGGTGAGACCGACCGGGGCGGACGGCCCGGTGGTATCGCTGCCCAAGGTGGTGGACGCCGCGCGTGAAGGCGGCGCCAAGCTGCCGCTGCTGGTGCGCTTCCCGGACATCCTGGGCCAGCGCCTGGGCAAGCTGCAGGCGGCCTTCGCCCAGGCCCAGCAGGACTGGGATTACACCGGCGGCTACACCGCCGTGTACCCGATCAAGGTGAACCAGCACCGCGGTGTGGCCGGCACGCTGGCCAGCCACCACGGTGAAGGCTTCGGCCTGGAAGCGGGCAGCAAGCCCGAACTGATGGCCGTGCTGGCGCTGTCGCGCCCGGGTGGCCTGATCGTCTGCAACGGCTACAAGGACCGCGAGTACATCCGCCTGGCCCTGATTGGCCGCAAGCTGGGCCTGCAGACCTTCATCGTGATCGAGAAGCCGTCCGAGCTGAAGCTGGTGCTGGAGGAATCCAAGGCACTGGACGTGAAGCCGGGCCTGGGCGTGCGCATGCGCCTGGCTTCGCTGGGCGCCGGCAAGTGGCAGAACAGCGGTGGCGACAAGGCCAAGTTCGGCCTGTCCCCGCGCCAGCTGCTGGACCTGTGGAAGTCGCTGCGCGATACCGAATACGCCGACTGCCTGAGCCTGCTGCATTTCCACATGGGCTCGCAGATTTCCAACGTGCGCGACATCGCCAACGGCATGCGCGAGGCCACCCGCTACTTCGTCGAGCTGTCGCAGCTGGGCGCGAAGATCACCCACGTGGACGTGGGTGGCGGCCTGGGTGTGGATTACGAAGGCACCCGTTCGCGCAGCTTCTGCTCGATCAACTACGGCCTGCATTCCTACGCCAGCAACATCGTGCAGCCGCTGGCCAATGCCTGCGAAGAACACGGCCTGACCCCGCCGCGCATCGTGACCGAGTGCGGCCGCGCGATGACCGCGCACCACGCGGTGCTGATCGCCAACGTGTCTGAAGTGGAGCAGGCGCAGGAAGGCCGCGTGCCCGACGCACACGTCGACGAGCCGGCCTCGATCCGCCACCTGCGCGAGATCCACGAGGAACTGGACGTGCGCCCGGCGGTGGAACTGTTCCAGGAAGCGCAGCATTTCCATGCCGAAGGCCTGGCCAGCTACGCGCTGGGCCAGATCGACCTGCCGCAGCGTGCGCGCATCGACGATCTGTTCTACGCCATCGCCCACGGCGTGCGCGCGCGCCTGAGCTACGACGAAAAGAGCCACCGCCCGGCGCTGGATGAACTGAACGAGCGCCTGGTGGACAAGTACTTCGTCAACTTCAGCGTGTTCGAATCGATTCCCGATGCCTGGGCGATCGACCAGGTGTTCCCGATCGTGCCGATCGAGCGCCTGAACGAGACCCCCGACCGCCGCGGCATCATCGCCGACATGACCTGCGATTCGGACGGCATGGTGAAGACCTATGTCGAGAACGAAAGCCTGGACACCTCGCTGCCGCTGCACGCGATCAAGCACGGTGAAAGCTACCGCATCGGTTTCTTCATGGTCGGTGCCTACCAGGAAATCCTGGGCGACATCCACAACCTGTTCGGCGATACCGACGCGGTGGAAGTGGTGGCCGATGCCGATGGCTACGCGATCACCCAGCAGCGCCGCGGTGATACCACCGACGTGATGCTGGACTACGTGGGCTACAAGCTGGACGACCTGCGTGCGGCCTACGCCCAGCGCGTGGCGGCGGCCGATGTGTCGCCGGAGCGTGCGCAGGAACTGTCCGAGGCGCTGGAAGCGGGCCTGACCGGCTACACCTACCTGTCCGACGAACCGCTGGTCTGATGTTCATGGGAACGCCGGGCCTGGCCCGGCGCTACCGGTCTTGGTGAGCCTCGCCCGATGAGCGCCCGTGCGATCTTCCATCTGTTCCTGCATGCCGCCGTGCCAGCCCTGTTGGCATGGCTGTTCTGGCGCAAGCGCTTTGCCTCGGCGTGGCTGTTGATGCTGCTGGGCTGGATCATCGATCTGGACCATCTGCTGGCCGACCCGATCTACGCGCCGAACCGCTGCAGCATCGGTTTCCATCCGCTGCACACTGCACCGGCGATTGCGGTATATGCCGGCCTGTGCGTGCCGAAGAAAACCCGGCTGGTGGGCATCGGGCTGATGATCCACATCGTGCTGGACGCCATTGATTGCTGGTGGATGCACCACCGCTGACGGCCAGCGCCGCGAACCGCCGGGGGGGGGGGGGGGGGGGGGGGGGGGGGGGGGGGGGGGGGGGGGGG